>NZ_PPRL01000084.1:42628-46731 GCF_002902235.1 Staphylococcus ureilyticus | reverse complement strand
AAACAACCGTTTTGTTACATAACTGTAATAATATATTTCGATATCTTTTTTATATATTGGGGTCAAACTTGCAAATTTTTTTGTACAAAATTAAAAAAGACCTTTGATTTGAGGCCTTTTTTAATGTTTTCTCTTACATTTTAACTATACGTATTTTCAATATATTACATTAATCTAGCATATATCTGCTTATTTTATGCTAAAAATTTAAATACTTCCTTATTATATAATTTCAAAACTTTCATATAGAACATATGGATTAAGAAACCTATCATAAACGGAACGACAAAAAAAGCGATAAATACATATAATAGATTAAGTAGTAACGGCGCTTCCATATGTCTAAATGCACTGATTGGCCCAACGAGTCCAATGATACCAAAACCTGCAGATTCTTTGGTACCTGCAATACCTAGCAATGCACCAAAAAAACCAGTGATTAGCGCATTGGTAAAGATAGGTAATAAAATGATAGGATGTCGAACCATATTAGGAATCATCATTTTTACACCACCTAAAAATATTGTGATAGGTACACCTGATCGATTTATTTTCATCGTACCTGCAACGAGAACTCCTTCACATGCTACGATACCTAATGAGGCTGAACCTGCTGCTAAACCACTAATACCAATAGCTAATGCTGTAGCCACTGTAGAAATTGGTGAAATGATGATAAAACTAAAGACAAGTGCAATAAGCATTGACATGATGATAGGTTGTAATTCTGTAAACGTATTAACTAAGTTACCGATACCAGTCGTAATTAATTGTATGTATGGTAATAACGTCAAACCAATCAAACCTGAAATTACACCAACGATGGTTGGTAAAATAATCAATGTGAGACTACCAAAACGTTCACCAATTACCAATATAAAAAATACTGCAATTGCTGCTGTAATCATTGTATTAATTAAGTCTCCTACTCCAGCAAGTACCCATACGCCATCTTTAAATTGCGCAACACCACTGCCAACAAAAGCTGAACTAGCAACTACAGCGGTCGCTAAAGGCGTTAAACTAAAGCGCATCGCAATCAAAGCACCTACCAATAGTGGAACTGTAAATTGAATACCTAAAACAACCTGTAGTAAAGATTCAAAAATGGCATGTTTCGGCGCTAAAAGCTTAAATACCTCACCTAAAATAGCATTAGGTATGAGCCCAGCAACAATTGCAATTGCTACTCCAGATAATACATTATTAATAAATTGTTTCGGACTTACTTTGATCATTGTGTGCCTCCTATGTTGTGATAAATAAAATATACCATATTATCGCAATTTTCAGAATATTTATTTATGTAAAATTTTCCATTTCAAATTAAAAATGTAGTTAAGTATATTCTCAAAATTTTCCAACTCTACAGTATGCTTACAAATCACAAAAATTGCACACAAAATACGGACAGACATTCATATCTATTGCATGAACTTGTCTATCCGTATACTTTGGTTGCTATTCAAAACGATATTAAACCTTGTTGTCGCTAAAATTTATCATACTCTAGTACATGCGTATTATTGATGAAACCGTGTTATTAACATACCTTATTTTTCGTCCATGAATTCACGCGTCAATACTAAACCTTGTGTTGCATTCTCAAAAAATTCTAGCTTTTGTAGTGTATTTTGCTCTGGCAAATGTTGCTCAAATTGTTCCCATATCCAAAAGGCAATATTTTCAGCAGTTGTATTCATTGATGGCAATGTTTCATTAACGAGTTGACCATCCAAATAAGTTGCGATTTTTTGATTATATATTTTATCTACTTCATTAAAATCTAATGCCAATCCGGTATCGTCTATTTCAGATAAAATTTCAATATTGAACTTATACTGTTGATTTGCTAAATCTTTGTGTGCTGTTTGACTGAAATATATTCGATTATCACAAGTGAATTCATAATAATTTTTAATAAGCACTGCATTACTACGGTATTTAAATTGTTCGGGTGGTTGTACTTGATCAAAATTCGTCATAGTTAAAATCTCCTTTTCAGCATTATATTTATCTATACCCTTTAAGATAGAATATATGGCCTCTTATGTTTTTGATATTACATTTTAGGCTATAGAAAAATAATTGAAATAATTCAAATTAAAGGAGTATTTTATGACTATTCAAATACAACGCATTTATGAAAAACCACTTAAAGAAGGCGTACGTGTACTTGTAGACCGTGTTTGGCCAAGAGGTATATCAAAGGATCAGGCCAATTTAGACCATTGGCTAAAAAATATTGCACCTACATCCGAGTTAAGAAAATGGTTTAATCACGATCCTCAACTTTATGCTGCATTTAAAGAAAAATACGAGAAAGAATTACGTGAAAATGAGGAACAACAAGAAGCTTTTAATGAATTGCAAGATATTATTGCTAACAGTAAGCAAGATGTCATTTTGCTATATGGTGCAAAAGATGAGCAACATAACCAAGCAATTGTGTTGCAACAATTATTACAATAAGGTGTGAGTATGATGACTCAGTGGCAAATTGACATAAATGATCCGGCTGTACAAACGCTTATGAATCAAGATGAGACACTTGCAAAACTTATAAAGCAAATTGGCAACATAGAAATAACATTACGTACCAATCCGCTAAAATCGTTAATTCGTTCTATCATTGGACAGCAAATTACCAATACTGCCGCTTCAGCAATTTTCCAAAGATTTTCCGATGCTATACACAATCAATGGACCCTTGAATCGATTTTAAGTTTGAAGGAAACACAAATGAAACATATTGGTCTTTCAAAAACTAAAATCAACTATATTCAAAATTTGCTTGCACATATAGAACAAAATAAATTGGATTTTGCTAATTTACATGAATTAGATGATGAAGCTGTAAAACAAGTTTTAACACAGGTCAAAGGGATTGGTCGTTGGACATCAGAAATATTTTTAATTTTTACATTAAAACATGAAAATATACTACCCATTTTTGATGTAGGTTTACAGAGAGCCGCACAATGGCTATATCAAACCTCAACCGCAGAAAGAAAAAAACAGCTCACTCTCTGTGCAAAACAATGGCATCCATATGCTTCATATGGAGCATTTTACTTGTGGGAAGCAATTCATCGAAATTTATTAAATTACGATTCTATTGACTCAGTTACAGATAAATCAACTTCTTAATAAGTTAATTTTATAGTTCCTAACTATGCCTTCAATATGGTAGAACAAAATTATTTTATATAATTTTGTTCTACCACACTGTTATCATTACATTATTTGGTAAACTGTGCCGTGATAGGCTAAAATATTTTCTAGACATTTATTGCTTATACAAACTTTTTTCACCTTTTGGCAATGATTCTATAAATTTTCTTGGGTTTTCCGCATAATCGTTGCCAACGCCACCTTTCATTCTTTGGAAATGTAGATGCGGTCCTGAAGTTTGAGAACCAGTATTACCAGAAAGTGCGATGATTTTTCCAGCTTCAACTTTGTCTCCAGGTTCCACTTTAAATTCATTTAAATGCATATACCATTGATGGTATACACCATTTTCTTCCCTAATTTGCACTACCTTACCACCTAACTCATTTTCAAAAGTTCTAGTTACCTTACCATCTGTTGCGGCAGTTACTGGTGTGTTTTTAGCTATACCATAGTCGATGCCATAGTGTTTACCATCAAAGTCATTATATTCATAATCACCAAAAGATTCTGTCTCTCTACTTATATTAAAAATACTTCTATCTGTTTCTTTTTCATCTTTATTCCCATCATTTTGTTGCACTAAATTTTCTCTTATATATCGTTGTACCGTATCTATATTTGTTAATAATAGTATTAACGGCACTAACACAATAACTAATAATAGTATCATTTTAAATGTATTTTTCACTATCTGATTCACCTTTTAAATTATGATATTAATATCATAATAAATGCTTTCATCTATATTTTGCTAATTATTCAACTTAAAATCTTCTCATACTTTCGTACTAAATGAATGTCACAAAAATATAAAAACACCTTCAGAAAACATATATCCATTGAATTCAGACATGAAAATCTCTTGATACCATTAATGTAAAATAAACGTCAATTTCTAAATTATTTTGCTAGAAACCGACGTTTAT
>NZ_PPRL01000084.1:0-42577 GCF_002902235.1 Staphylococcus ureilyticus | reverse complement strand
TCCATCAAAGTCCAAACGCGTTCAACATCTACTGATGTAGCAAAATATGCATTTTTTTCTTTGTTTGTAACATTATTTAAGTCGACTGACATTGTACCGTAAGTGAGTGAACTTTGATGTTCTATGTCGATATGTGTCTGTTGCATGGTAAATAAGTCTGGCTGCAATAAGTATAAAATTGTACACGCATCATGAATAGGACCGCCATCCATATTAAAATGCGTTTTATACGTAGATTTGAAAAATTTTAGTAGTTCAACAACAAATTTGGATATTTTATTATCAATAGCACTAAATCTTTGAATAACTTCATCTGTTGCTAAAACTTGATGTGTCACGTCTAGCCCAAAAACATTAATGTTAATACCACTTTCAAATACACGTGTAGCAGCTTCTGCATCTACCCAGATATTAAATTCAGCAGTAGGTGTCCAATTTCCGAAAGTACCGCCCCCCATGATAGTAATAGAATCAATGTATTGAGCAATACTAGGATCTTTAATTAATGCGGTAGCAACGTTAGTAAGCGGCCCCGTTGCTACAATTGTTACAGGGTCAGAGCTTTGTTTCAATGTTTTAATGATTACATCTGCAGCGTGATATTGTGTTGGTTTCAACGATGGTACTTCTGGTAATTTAGGTCCATCTAATCCAGAATCTCCGTGAATTTCAGAAGCAAACGAAGCAGGTTTTATGAGCGGACGTGAAGCACCTACTGATACTTCGATATCTCGTCTTCCCATAACTTCTAATACATTAAGTGCATTTTTGGTGTTTTTTTCAACTGCTTGATTTCCAGCTACAGTGGTCACTGCTAGTATATCAAGCGTGCTATGTTTCGCACCTGCAAGAATCAATGCTATCGCATCATCATGACCTGGGTCACAATCCATGATTATTTTTTTAGTCATTTAACACACTCCAATCTTCTTATATAAATATAAATTGTATTAACTTTATCTAAGTATCATTTTGAAGTTAATATTTTATTATTAAACACAACTACCTAAATCGCAGCAACATGCTTTCAATTATATTGCTCTGTCTTTTTATACTACTGTTAAATCTATCATACTACTTTTCCATTGCATCCGCTTTTTATTTTTCCGAAAATTCACTTATTTTATAAAATATCATCTTATTTGTACGAATTTTGTTTGCTGTAATTAAAAAAACTGGTAAGTTAGTATCATTACACAACTTGAGGTGGTCTTAAATGCGAGCAATTTTAATTGGTATATTAGCTGCTTTCTTTTTTTCTATTACATTCATATTAAACCATGCAATGTCTAACGACGGCGGAAGTTGGCTTTTTAGTGCGTCACTACGTTTTATTTTTATGTTTCCGTTTTTATTAATAATGGTTATTGGGAAGCATAAAACCCGCCATCATGTTGTTCTGTTGCATATTAAACAACATTTTTTCGCGTGGCTATTGTGGAGTTCTCTTGCCTTTGTCTTTTTCTATGTGCCTTTAACTTTTGTATCAAATTATAGCCCGGGCTGGCTTATTTCTGCAACATGGCAATTAACTATTATTTGCGGCCTTCTCACTGCTCCTTTTTTCTACACATACATACAACAAGATACAGCTACAATTAAAGTGCGAGAACGAATCGCATGGCGCCCGTTAATTACATCGAGCATTATGATTCTAGGTGTTATTATTGTACAAATACCACACATTTCAAATATAGACTTGCATATATTTTTATTATCGGTTTTACCGTTAATCGTTGCGGCATTTTGTTATCCATTAGGCAATCGTAAAATGATGGTGCTTGTTGGCAATGACTTAAATACGATTGAACGGATTTATGGTATGACCTTAGTCACCTTACCATTATGGTTGCTCATCTTTCTCATTGGATTGGCTAGGCAAGGACCGCCATCTTCAAACCAAATCATGCAAACTTTCTTAGTTACAATTTTCTCTGGTATTATCGCAACAACATTATTCTTCTATGCTACAAATATGGTAAAACACAATCAAACTAAGTTAGCTGCAGTTGAAGCAACACAAGCGATGGAAATCGTTTTTACATTAATTGGTGAAATGTTACTTTTAGGTTTAGCGTTACCAAATATATTGAGTATCGTTGGTATTATGATCATCACATTTGGTATCATTATCTATTGTTTTTTAAATAGTAAAATAAATAATCGTAAAATAGAAATAAAATAATGTTATAGTCAGTTATGTTTATTGACAACTTGTGCGTAAAGCAAGATAATTTGTCTGATGCTAATAACAAATATAGAGGTGTAATCAATTGAATCATACTCATATAGATCCCCGTATTATAAGAACAAAGAAATTATTAATGGATGCTTTTCGTGAAATTGCAAAAGAAAAAAAGTTAGTATCGATTACAGTTAAAGATATCACCGAACGTGCTACTGTCAATCGCGCTACTTTTTATGCTCATTTTTACGATAAATATGACATTATGGATTATACATTGTCTGAAACAATCTTAAAAAATTTAAATCAATCACTCAGTATGGTTGCAGAATTAAATGAAAATGCATTGTGTCAATGTTTTATTACAATCACTAGCTATATTCAAGATACGCACGAAGAGTGCCGTCTAAACAGTGAAGCATATGGTGAAATTGTCGAAAAAAGAATTAAAGAAGAATTAGAAGATATTTTTTTAAAATTAATGTCTGATGAACACAAAGATATAGATAGAGAAACGCTTGCTACAAGTGCACGTTTTCTTTCATGGGGGTTATACGGCATTGCCAAACATTGGTTTCATTCAAGTAAATTGCCTGCTGAAACGTATATCAACAAGTCATTACCTTTCATTACATCACAACTTTCAAAGCAAAAGTAATTCACATACAATGATTTTAGACAATGAAAATAGTTGTTCTGTAAACATTTATCCCCCTCGTTAAACCATCAGTTATCATAACTTTATTTCACGAGGGGGATAATATATTTGGGCACAACAATTGTTTAAACATTGTGTTTCTTGATAAATTCCAATACTTCACCTGTTATCGCCACTGCATTATTGCTTTCTCCTTCCACTCCCCCGTAATGTAGGCCGATTAGTTCATTATTATCATTAAAGACAGGTGAGCCTGAATTCCCACCAAATGTGCTAGCACTATACGTCAATATGTTATCATTATTACTTTTGACTTTACCGGAACTTTCCCACATCGTTGCTAAAGGTTTGTCACCTGGATAACCAGTAACTGTTATTGGCTCATTGCTCGACACAGTGGTAGATTCTCCAATAGTGGCAGGTGTCACAACATCACCAACCGATTGTCCTTCACTGTTTTTATTAAAATGAATAACTACTAAGTCAGCATCACCAGGATATGCTATCACTTCTTTTGCCTTAAAAGTACCGTACGGAAAACTATTTTCATTTTCAGCAGCGGGCGCAAACGACAGATTTGCATTATTGTTATCCGCTACATGTTTATTCGTCAGCACTGTATTTTTACCAATAACCACACCGGTAGCAATCATTTCTCCTTTTTCTATGTAGCCAATTGATTGGTAATGACTCGTTCGAGTATTTTTAATTTGATGTCTATTTTCACCTGGTAGCATTACCCTTGGCGTGGCAGTACCTATTTGGTTGTGTTCATTACTCTGTTGTGAATCTGGCAAAGTTCCATTTTGCGTTTGTGCTTGCGTCTCATCATTGATAGCGCTTGATAAAAATAATAGAACACCTATAACGATGCTAACTAAAATATTTTTCAACAAAAGTACCTCCTATTTAAAAGATATTACTTTTTAAATTTACAGAATTTTAAGATTTTAATCAATAATCATTAATGTTTCATTATGATTTTATAAATCGTTAATATTCATTCACAAATTCAACAATTATTGGGACATTAACTAAATAACTTAAACAACATATTGCTCACGTTGTTGTTTATACAATGAATCTATAAACATGTTGTTTGCATTATAATAAGTCGTGACATATAATCAATCTAAACAACAGATGTTTCTTAGTTTACAATCGTTGTTTAATATGATTGAAGAGGAGGGATAGACGTGACAACAATTCAAACACACAATGGTTTCAAACGAACTTTTCAACAGGAACATTTAACCTTAGGATTAATGTTACCCTTTGACGATTCTGAAAATATCGCATTGCCGTTTGATCAACAAATAGCATTAGTTCAATATGCTGAAAGACTTGGATTCACAAGCTTATTTGTGCGAGATAGTCCTTTATATAGTCCGCATCTTGGTAATGTAACGACAAACTACGATCCGTTTGTATTTTTAACTTTTATCGCTGCCAACACATCCAAAATCGCTCTCGGAACATCTAGTATTGTTGCAACATTACGTCATCCTGTGCATATAGCTAAAGCATCTGCTTCTCTTGATTTAATATCAAACGAGCGATTATTATTAGGGATTGCTACTGGAGATCGGCAATTTGAATTTCCAACTTTTAAAATCAATCCGAATGAGCTAAGTCAACATTTTCAATCAGCTGTATCATCTTTAAAAGAACTATGGCAATCATCATCACCACAAACGTCAAATCATTTATTTGAACTGTATGAAGATTCTGGCCTACAAGTATTACCAAAGCATAAGCATATTCCAATTTTCGCAACAGGATACGCCAAACAGCATATAGATTGGTTAAAAACGCATTTGGATGGATGGTTATTTTATCCTCAACCATTCCAACAACAAAAGGCATTATTACAGCAATGGCATCAAAATGAAACATTCAAACCATTTATGCATCCTTTAGTCATTGATTTATCAGCGAATCCAAATGAACTTGTAAAACCAGTTAAAGGTGGTTATCGCTTAGGAAGAAACACTTTGTTAAACATCCTAAAAGCGTACGAACGCATCGGAACCAATCATATCATGTTGCAGTTTATAACCAACGACAGAACTTATAAAGATATATTAACAGAGGTCGGCAATGAAATAATCCCACACTTTCCACCTCGACATTTACAGGAGGACAAAATTTATGAAACTACTAGATAGAATTAACCAATTAGCAAATAAAGAAAAAGTACAGCCTTTGACTGTAGAAGAAAAACAAGAACAGCAAGTATTAAGACAAGAATATCTTCAAATGATTCGTGGCCAAGTCGTTAACACATTTTCCACTTTAAAAGTTGTGGATCCTTTAGGTGAAGATGTTACGCCTGATAAAGTTTATAAATTGCGTGAAGAAATGGGCACGCTAAATTTAGATTAATAAGAAACCCGTCAAGCAGCAAATGCTTAACGGGTTTTCTTTGTATCAATTAGATTGAAATATACTAATGATTCAGTTCATCATATTTAATTTTATACTAATCTCATCATTCTAAATGGCTACTGCCGTCTATTTCATTTTTAAAAATTGTATATTCATCGTGAATGCAATGTGTAACGTCACTTTATAACAATAGAAAATCATCTTTATCATGTTTAACCATTTAATATGTTTTCCATGGAGCGATCTACACTGCCTGCATACATACTTCCAAATTTTAATAAATGCACCATTAATAAATATAAACGATAAAATTCTAATCGCTGATTCGCACCTTTACTTAAAGGATAATGCTTATTATAAGCATCATAAAAAGCTTGAGTAAAACCACCGAACACAGTGGTTATACCTAAATCAAACTCTCTATCACCATATAGTGGCGCCGGATCAAACAATGCAGGTTGGCCATTTTCTAAGAACATATAGTTACCACCCCATAAATCACCGTGCAATAATGATGGTTTACTCGTATGATCCCTTAATGAACTTACAATTTTTTCTCTCACTTTATGATAAGTTTTTACATCATCCTCTATCCATAGACCTTGATCTACCAATCTATCTTTTAAATGATCTAAACGTCGTTCAACAAATATAGTCATCCAACTGTCTGACCAATTATTATTAAACGATACATCACCACCTTCATATGGTAAATCAAAGCCAAACTTACCATCTGGCTGCTGTTGTTGATGCATTTTAGCCACCAAGGCTCCAAGCTCGGCTTGGCTTCCTTGTGTTCCTTCATTTAAAAAGCTTAGCAACAGATAGGCATCACCATCGATTTCACCACTATCAATAACGATTGGCGCAGTGATGCCAGATTGCTCAAACAAATTGAGCCCAGCGACTTCTGCAGCAAAAAAATCTTTACTTCTCTGACGCTGTACTAATAAAAAATATGGTGATTGAGATGTTTCTACTCTATATGCTTCGTTAACGTCTCCACCACTTACTGGTACGATAGACCGTATGTTGTCTAATGGTAGTTGTGATTGCCATTGTGTTTTCATAATATTATCCCTCCATCATTCCATCACACAATTATACTATTACCGTTTAATATAAAATTTAATCAAAATCAATGTCTTCCCCAATAATTTGAAGGTTGTATTAACATTACTTATTTACACTAGGCATATGAATGCTAAAATGCTAGTCTATTAAAGACAAATCATTTCATCTACTACTAATTTAAACAAATGGAGCGATGACAACATGTACAAGTTAATTAAACCTATATTATTTCAATTAGACCCTGAAAAGGCGCATGGCATGACGATAAATGCTCTTAAAATCCCACAAAAACATACTAAATTGTTGCCGATACTTGAAAAATTATTTCATTATCAACATCCGATATTATCGCAAAATATGAAAGGGATTCATTTTGAAAATCCAATTGGATTAGCTGCAGGATTTGATAAATCTTGTGAAGTTCCTAAAGCATTAGATAAAGTAGGTTTTGGTACTTTAGAATTAGGCGGAATAACACCTAAACCACAACCTGGCAATGCTAAACCACGCATGTATCGTTTAGTAGAGGACCATGCTCTGATCAATCGTATGGGATTCAACAATTTAGGTATGAACAAAGCATTGAGCAACTTAAGAAAATTTAGTTACCATACACCTATTGGTATAAATGTAGGTGTAAATAAAACAACACCATATGAATCACGTTATCAAGATTATATAAAAGTCATCGACACATTTAAAAATGACGTTACATTTTTCACTGTTAATATCAGTTCGCCTAACACGGAAAACTTACAAAGTTTTCATGATAAAAATGAATTTTCTCAATTATGTTCTGCTATACAAAATTACAAAATCCAGCATGAACTAGATGTACCTATTTTTATTAAATTAACATCTGATCTTAGTCCAGAAGGTTTATCACAAATGCTTAAACCTATCACACAAACGTTTGATGGCATCATTTTAGCTAACACTACGCAAAAACGTGAACAGTTACACTCCATTAATCAAAAAGAAACTGGTGGGTTAAGTGGTAAACCTTTATTCGAACGTAATTTAAAACTTATTGCACAAGCATATAGGGAAACGCAGGGGCAGTTTTTAATCATTGGAACGGGCGGTATTTCCACAGTGAATGATGTCATCAAAATGTTACGTCATGGTGCAACATTGGTGCAAATTTATAGTTCTCTCGTATTTGAAGGCCCCGGATTAACTAAAAAAATGAACAAACAACTCGTACAATATTTGCAAAACAATGGATATAATCATGTCAGTGATATCATAGGATTAGATGTGTAAAATATTTTAGTTTTTCTAATCGAATTATTTATTGTAAAATATTAATAGTGAAATTATGATAATTTTTTATTATATAGGGTAAATAATTACTGAAGGAGGCGCTAAAATGTATAAAAATATATTGTTAGCATATGACTTTGATAATTCTTTTAATAATGTTCCCCAAGAATTACAAAATTTAACTACTGGTGTTGATAATGCAAAAATCACTATTTTCAACGTGATACCTGAAGGTGATTTACAAACCTCAGTTCGCTATGATGGCAAACATTTTGAAGAATTAGCTGAAGAAAAAGGCAAAGAGATATCACCTTTTGTAGAAAAACTAGAATCACTCGGCTTAAAAATCCAAGTGAAGTTTCGTTCTGGCTACATTAAACAAGAAATATTAAATGAAATCGAAGAAAACAACTATGATATCGTCGTTATGAGTAATAAACGTGCCAAACCAGACATAAAAAATGTACTAGGTAATGTTACTCATAAAATCGCTAATAGCGCAAATATTCCTGTACTTATTATAAAATAATGTTACACCATTAATAAAACTCATTATTCTGTTAACAAATCTCTCGTAAGGATATGTCGTAATGGAATAATGAGTTTTTTGTCGTTGTTTTAGTTTGTCATATTGTTAGCTTGTTTTAAATATCGTTCAATGACTTGCAACACACCTGATTCATCATTAGATGGTGCTTTGTAATTTGCGACTTCAGCCACTTCTGGACTACATTCAGCCATTGCATAACTATTTGGCGTCATAGCTAACATTTCTATATCATTATTTGCATCTCCAAAAGCCATCAATTCATGAGGTTGAATCTTCCATTTATCTAAAAGTGTTTTAATCGCCACACCTTTATTCACTTTAGGTAATATTAAATCTAGACTATCATTTCCACTCGTTACTGGCTTTATTTCTTCTCCGTATTGTTCAGTCAAGCCTCTCATCACTTCATCTAAAAGTAGTGGGTCTTTAATTCTAAGCGCAATTTTAACAAATTTATCTTGATTAATTGTGTTAAAGTCTGTAACTTTTGTTATATTAAAATAATATTTATATAAAAATGATAAAAAGTCGTTACTCACACTTTCTAATACATAAGCCGTTTTAACCCCGCTTAACACAATATCTTCAATATGATAATGATTAATAATCAAATTCAAAACGTCAAATACCAATTGTTGATCAAAATATTCAGCCGCTTCTAACTTGTTATTTTGATACGTCACTGCACCATTTTCGGCTATACATGCTATCTGCTGATCTTTGTCAGGAAAAAACGAACGCAATTGCGCATATTGGTTTCCACTAGCAATGATAAATTTCATATCCCTGTCCATCATGCTCTTAAAAATTTTATTGAAATAAGCTTCATCAAAGGTATTATCAGATTTAAAAAAAGTACCATCTTTATCTACCGCTATTGCTTTTATCAAATGTTACACCTTCCATTCCTGTACAAATCATTCAAAGATGAGATTGTCTTGTAAGTCATTACATTACAATGACATTGAACAAATGGCCATCTATATCACTAAATAATGCCCCATAATACCCTTCATGTTCTGTGCCTGTTTCGAGTACTTTTCCACCTGCCTGTTCAACTAAAGAAACCAACGTATCAACTTCAGGTTTTGTTGAAACTGAAAGTGACACTAATGCTTCATTGCTACCTATAGATGAAACTCTAGAAACATTTTCAAATTGTTCTTTTTCTATCAGCATAATGATTTGGCCATCTTTCGTTTGAATACCTCGCATTTTATTCATCATGTCTTTATGTTTTTTGATTGTAAACCCAATCGTATCATAAAATTTTTCACTTGCTTCCAAATCTTGTACTGGTAAATTGAGCCATGCAGCGTTAATTTCCATCAGCATTCTCTCCCTTTTCAAATTTTTCAATGTATTACACACTTATAGTAAAACATAAAATACATTAGAAAGCATGACTTAATCATTTTTACATTTCAATAGCGTAAAGTTTTAAAATTTTTATTTCTTACGACAAACATTAATCACTATCATCCATTTTTGCTAGTGTTCTAATACTCTTTAAATTCACTTGCTTTAATAATTGGTCGTAAGTATGAAGTGCTTTTTGGGTTACTTTTTCTCCATTACTAGTTAAGTAAATATACATGGCTCGTTGATCTTCTACACACTCTTGTCTATATACAAGCGCAGTCTCTGTATTTTCCATTCTTACAATAAGTCTAGACATCGCACTTTGACTTAAATCAACCACTTTTATCAAATCATTGATCTTGTATTTTTTATTTTTTGACTTATAAATTTCATATAATACATAAAACTCTTTAATACTTAGATGGTATTGTTCTTTCAATTTTCTCTCGATCATCGCTTCAATATAATGTATATATTTCGTCATTTTAATCCAGTTATCCACTTTTTGTTCCTTTTTCATGATATATCTCCCCACTAACCATACATTTGAAAGTTTCTTCAGTTCATTAATTAATTCTTAAATGATGTTGTACAAAAAATATTAATTCTAGCTTCTGGTTTTTGTCTAACACTACCTACATAAATACTTGGCTTCAACAATAAATTTGGCAATCTATATCATTCAATATACTAAAAATTTTTAGCATTTTCTTTCTAGTTTAAAGGATAAAAATATCGAGTTAAAGACTAGATACTCACAACCCTTACTATGTACAGCTAATCATTTTGTTATTTTCTAAACCATTTGCCTACATTCATTTTAAAACATTTTAAAAATTATATATGCTTTCATCAACCCTATATAATTATGACATTATTTATCATTGAGCATAATACAAAAACCATTTTAGTGTACTAACAACAACTACTAATAAAATAAGTTCAATTCTATTAGTGTTTAAACTGTTAATAGTAACTAAAATGGTTTTAATTTATAAAATTAATCCGGTTTATATTTATTGCTTTTTCAATAATTGATCTTTCAAATCTTTACGTTCATATTCTAAAGAGTAAGGATCATTTAGCCAATAAATACCCTCGTCTACTTTAATTGTATGTCCATTTTTGACAGCCTCGGTACTTTTCCATAGATCTTTATTTTCAAAAGATAATTTAGTTCCTTTAGCGACAGGTGTAACCACGTAATCACCCGCCATATCTGGAATTTCCTCTTCAGAGATATCAGCTAAATCATTTTTCTTAGTAGCTTTTTCAACATTCTCTGGCATTTTCAAGCCAAATGCATCATACAACACTTCACTACCATGACCGTATGTCTTACCGAGTGCATACACTTTTTTATCAAAATCTTTAATAATTGAAACTGTTGTGTTTTCACCAATAGCTTCTTTTATTGTTTTACCATCATTTTTTGTTTTTTTATCCCATTTATCAATCCATGCATTCGCTTGTTTTTCCTTACCTATAATTTTCCCTAATTCTTGATGTTGCTCTTTGTAATCATGTTTCAAATAATCAAAGGCAATTGTAGGAGCAACTTTATTTAATTTTTTTAAATTTTTATCTGTATTATAAGTAATAATTAAATCTGGTTTTAATTTTGCGACACTTTCCACATTCTCTGCATCTACTTTTTTAACATCTTTAAATTTATCTTTTAACACTTTGCTATCATTCACGATGTTAGCTACACCTACTATGTTCCCATCAAGTTGTTTTAAGCCACCTGCATAAGTAGCCCCAAGTACGACAATGCGTTTAGGTTTTTTAGGAATTTTCACTTTATCCCCTGAATCTTGAACATACGTCTTTGTTTCTTTCTTACTTTTTGATGATTCATTATCTGATTGATTACCACATGCTGCTAATACCAAAATAAGTGCAAGTAATGGTAATAATAATTTTTTCATTTATAAATATCCCCTTTTCATATAATTACAATTTAAACTGAGCTTAATTATATATTATACTTCATTTATATTGAGCAAACCACAAAAATTTGTTGATTGTACTTTAATTATTGCTCAGCTTAATATAGAGAAAGTAGCGCTTTCGTATAATGATGGCGATCTTCAGAAAATAAATTAGTAATCATAAAATCATCGACAATTTCTCCATCTTTCATAACAACAATACGCTCAACAAATTGATTTAAAAATGCGATATCATGAGAAATCATAATGATGCCTTTGTTTGTTTGATCACAGTAATCTTTCAAAACTTTTATCATTCTTTGTTCAGCGATGACATCTAAGCTCGCTGTTATTTCATCACAGATTAACATATCAGGTTCTAGCATTAACGTGCGTATGGTGTTAAATCGTTGTAACTGACCACCACTTAACTCGTCTGGAAATTTTTGTAATAATACTTCTTCTAACTGCATGTATGACATTAAATATTTAAGATTTGAGCGAATATCTGATGTTGATTGTGAACCTTTGTAATATCGTAATGGCTCTTCAAGCGCGGTTTGTATTTTGAATTTGGGATTAAAGCTGTCATATGCATGTTGGAATATTGGAAGCATACTTAATCCTTGTGTTGAATAATAACCTTGGTAATCAGTTAATAATCCTAGCATGATATGAGCCAAGGTCGTCTTACCAGAACCGCTTTCACCAACAATACCTAGTTTTTCATTTGGAGATATAGTTAAGTTAATATTTTTTAAAATGGGCGCATTTTTATAAGCAAAGTTAACCTGTTTCAACTTAATCATTTATGCCATCCTTCCTTAACTGACTACGCGCATCAAACAATTTAAGACTGTATGGTTTTACATTCCCATCTTTAAATGCTTGTACATGGTTAAAGTCTATGACCTTACCATGTTGAATAACACTAATCCAGTCACTAAAATCGAGCACATGGGATAAATTATGTGTAATCATCAATAAAGTCACCTTATGGACTTCCGCTAAGTGTTTGATTAAATGCATCACATTATAGCCAGTGATTGCATCTAATGATGCTGTAGGTTCATCAGCGATAATAACACTTGGCTTTAACATTAAAACACTGGCGATTTGCACCCTTGCAAGTTGACCTCCTGACAAGTTAAATCTATAACGCGTCATCACTGTTTCTGGATCTAAATCCACCCATTTAAGTGCTTGTTTTACAAACTTATTAGCCGTTGTTTTGTCTACCTTATAATGCATTTTATAAATCGCAAGTAATTGCTTACCTAATTTTGTATGATCATTAAAACTATGTGTATAATCCTGAGATATAAATCCAATTTCTTTTCCTAGTAAATTACGCACACCTGTGATGGATTGCCCTTTGTAAACTAGTGAATCAAAATGTGCGGTTAGCATATTAGGAACTTGTTGCACAAGTGCTTTTGCAGTTAAACTTTTTCCGGAACCGCTTTCACCCACCAAAACATTCACTTTACTTTTTCGTAATGCTAAATCAAGTTGATCTACAAGTCTTTGTCCGCTGTTATCTGTGATGGTTAAGTTCACTATTGCTAAAAGGTTACTATTAGCCATCTACATCACGCTTTCTTTTTAAAAGTTTATCTCTCAATGCATCACCAGTTAAATTAAACAATAAAATAGTTAATGTGATTAGAAACGCTGGTACAATCAATAGTAAAGGATATGAACTGATATAATCTCTACCTGCATTTAACATTGCTCCCCACTCTGGTGAAGGTGGTTGTGCACCTAAACCTAGAAATGAGAGTGAAGAAATATAAAGTATAATCTTCCCAAAGTCTACGGTCATTAATACAATCACAGACGGCATCACTTGTGGGAAAAAATGTTTAAAAATAATACGATGTGTTGGCACATTAAATAGTTTAGCCATTTGAATATATGGTTTCCCTATTTCACTACTTACAATCGAACGTGTCAGTCGCGTGTATGTCATCCATTTTATAATCGTAATTGCTATCACTAAATTCCAAATACTAGGTTTAAAGAAACTTGCCATAGCAATCATTAACACAAATTCTGGAATACTTAATCCTATGTCAATAACACGCATGATTATAGTATCAACAAAGCCTTTTTTATAACCTGCTAAAAGCCCCAATGGTACACCGATTATTACAGTAATTAACAACGTGATTAAACTGATGATTAATGTATATCTAGCACCTATGATTACTCTTGCTAGTAAATCGCGACCATAATCATCTGTACCTAGCCAGTGTGAACTACTAGGAAGCTCTAGTGTATGATTCAAATGTACCTCCAAAGCACTATCTGTTGAAATAAAAAATTGGGCAATGATGAGCAACAATACGTAAATACCAAACACGTAAAAGATAAAACTGCTTTTATTCATGTCTTTCATTCCATATCACCATCCTGACCGTGGCGTTTTAATGTATCATTGATTTTATTAAAACGACGTTTAGGATCGATCCATAAAAGTATCAAATCACTAATCGTATTGGCTAACACCACAAAGCATCCAATCATGATAACGGCACCTTGTACTACCGGATAGTCCCTCGCTCTAATACTATCCACAAGAAAGTGACCTAGGCCCGGTATACCAAATAAATTTTCAATCACTACCGTTCCACCAATTAAACTCCCAACAGACATTCCTAATACAGTAATCACGGGAATAATAGCTGGCTTAAATAAATCTTTCCATAATATATATTGTTCTGACATCCCTCTTAATCTAGCCGCTTCAACTTCTTTAGATTGATACAATTCAACTAAAGTCGAACGCATCAATCTTACATAATATGCACTCATTCCAACACTCAATGCAATGACAGGTAATATATAACCAGCAATGGAATCTAAACCTGATGAAGGAAGTATATTTAATCGTTGTGCAAATATATAAATTAATATCGTTCCTAAAAAGAAGGAAGGCACACTTACTGTAAATGAAGTCAGTATTCTTATCCATGTATCTACCCAAGTATGATAACGCTTAGCTGCTAACATACCCAAAGGAATGGCAACTAGAAATACGATAACTATCGTTAATATTGCAATCGTTAAGGTTGGAGGTGTATAGAAAATCAATTCCTTAATCACAGGTTCGCCAGTTTGATAACTAGTACCAAAGTTCAATTGTATTATTTGACCTAACCATTGAAAATATTGCATTACCGGGGATTGATTAAGCCCTAATCGCTCTTTCGTAGCTTCAATTTGATCACTCGAAACATTCGCTACATCTAAGTGCAAAACCTTGTCAACTGGGTCTCCGGGTGTAAGTTTCATTAATATAAAAGTAATAGTAGAAAGGACAAACAATACAATGATCATTTGTCCAATTCTAGAAAGTATCTGCTTTAATATCATTCTTTTTTATCAACCTTATAATCAATAAGGTAAATACCTTCTGGTGTTGAAGTTAAATTTTCTACATCCTTATTCATTCCAACGATATTGTCATTGTAAGAAATATAACTGTTTGCGATGTCATCATTTGTAATATCAATGATTTGATTGGTAATGCGATTTCGTTCTTCTTTATCCACTGTTTTATTTAACTCATCTATTAATGCTGTGACCTTATGATTATCATAACCCCCTGCATTAATTGCACCTTTTGGTTTATAAGCTTGGTTAAAGAAATAACCTGTATCTCCTCTAGGGATTGTACCGAAGCTGTAAAGTGAGGCATCCCATTGTTCTTTATCTTTTAAATACCCCTGTATGTCATCCACATTGCGTAATTTGATATCAATATTTGCCTTTTTAGCATCTGACTGAATCACTTGTGCAATTTTAGGTAATTCGGGACGACCATTATACGTAGATATCGTCAGCTTTAATGGGTGTGCTTCACTATATCCAGCATCTTTCATTATTTTCTTAGCTTGCGCAATATCTTGTTTTTGCACATCTTTATTTTCTATAAAGTCGAGTTTATTGTTGAATGGTCCAGTTGCTGGTGTTGCATAACCTTTTGAAACATTATCTGTAATACGCTTGCGATCAATGACTTTATCTAAGGCTTCACGAACCTGCTTTGTCATTTTGTCACTCGTGTGATTATATAATAATAATCCAGTTCTAAAACCAGAGACAGATGAAATTTTTGTCTTGTCACTCTCTTTTAATGATTTAACTTTTTCAACTGGTACATCTGTAATGACATCTGCTTTTCCAGAATCTAAATCACTCGTGCGGGCATTGCCGTCTTCTTGATATGTAACATTGACGTGGTCTAGTTTAGGTTTGCCTTGCCAATAATCTTTATTTCGGTCCAATTGAATTTTCTGTGATTGTTTATAATCTTTGATTTGATATGGACCAGTGCCTACAGGGGTTTTATTGATATCTCCTTTAGCTTTAGTATCATAAATAGCTGAGAATGGGCTAGCTAATTCTGAAATGAGCTCAGGATATGCGGATTTAGTTGTGATTTGCAACTTTTGTCCATCCACTTTGATATCTTTGATCGGTAGTGAACCTTTGACTAAATCACTTTTTTGAATACTTTCCTCCAAGCTAGCTTTAACCGCTTCGCCTGTCACCTTTTTACCGTTTTGGAATTTAATATTATCTTTTAATGTTAAATCTAATTGAGTCGGTGATGTTTGATCATAAGATTTAACTAACAACTTTTGAACTTTGCCATCAGATGTCGCTTTAAATAATGATTCTGCAGCACCTATTTTCACAGGCACATCCGTTTCATATGGTGCGATAGATGTCGTTTTCAAAGGTAACTCTACGTCTAAAGTTTTGCCTTTAGACTCGCTGTTAGAGCCACTACAACCAGCCAAAATCACTGCTGCAGAAGCTAATACTGTGATGATTTTTTTCATAAATATACCTCTTTTCAACAATTTTTATTAAATAATAAACGCATAATCAAAGTTCATCCTCTTTCATTATACTTAGTTTGTACATTTAATTAAACCGCATGCCTCAGTGGTTACTTATTTTTGTACACGCATACTATTACCTGCGAATAACATAATCCATGTAGCAATAATAAACGGTAAGGTAAAGACAGGTAAGCCAAATGGTGTTAGTAATGTAATCATGCCTGCATGTATAACCACTGTCAGTAAAACACCAAGTACAATACTCATATACCTTGGAATTCTAGTTTTAAATGCCACGCCTAACGCTAAAACTGTAAGAATGACATTATATCCAAATAAACCGTCATTAATCTGATCATGATTTGCACCGAGTATTGTAACTGCTGCAAAGCCAATAACATTAGCAATCATTGCGTAGCATCCTGCTTTTCTGGAAGCAATAAAAATTCCAATTAAAATGAATGTACCTGCCAAAACACTTTTCAATAAAAAAACTTCACTAAAACCTGATAAAAAGGCACTGATAAAATCGATTTGATGTCCCGAAAATGTAATTTCTTTGACTGTGTTAGGCAATATCTTTACATCTGCATTTACAAATTTGAATTGGAAAGACATCAATAAAACGACCCAGCTTACAAACACATATGGCATCGTTAACATTGGTACACCAAAAGGTTTGAAAAATTCCCTGAATGCAGATCCTAATGGCATTGTTATGACTATTGCAACTAAGACGATCAATAGGCTGTACCATTCAGGTACTAAAAATAACGTTAATGCAATTGCTGTCAATACTGGATTGAACCCTGCCAAACCACTATTAATTTCTTCCTCTGAATAATTCGTATGTTTAGCTAATAATAACGATATTAAACTAGCAATAAGTGCCATTAAACCGACTTTCCAACTACCTACAAATAGGCCTATTAAGATAAATAAACCTGTCCATGCATTGTTCAACAACAAAACCTGCGCGATATTTTTTAATAATATTTGAATCGCATTCACAATGTCACCTGATTTCTATAAAATTTACGTTATTTATCTTATATCATACAACCTATAATTAAAAGTCTTTCAAATTTTACTGAATTTGTTATTTTTGCAATTTTCACTAATGTGTAATTCTTGTAGTTAGCCTAGCAACCCTTTATTATAAAAATGTAGACACTTATACATAAGTGTTGTTTTCAACAGTTTTGGAAAGGGAGTGAACAACGTGCATTTTACACAACGTGAGCAAGATAAATTAATGTTAGTCATTGCATCCGATTTAGCACGTAGACGTCAACAAAGAGGATTAAAATTAAACTATCCTGAAGCAGCTGCTATCATTAGTTTTGAATTATTAGAAGGCGCACGCGATGGGAAATCAGTCGCAGAACTCATGAGTTATGGAAAACAAATATTAAGTGAAGATGATGTCATGGAAGGTGTTGCAGATATGTTAACTGATTTAGAAATTGAAGCAACATTCCCTGATGGTACAAAATTAATTACTGTCCATCATCCGATAGTCTAAAGGAGGATACTTGATGAAACCAGGTGAAATTATTGTTAAGCGTACAGAAATCGATGTTAACAAAGGGCTTCATGCCACAGTCATCACAGTAAAAAACACAGGTGATCGACCTATACAAGTTGGTTCTCACTTTCACTTTTACGAAGTGAATCCTGCTTTAGATTTCAATCGTGAACACGCATATGGCAAACGTTTAGATATACCCGCAGGTGCTGCAGTTCGTTTTGAGCCAGGTGATGAAAAAGAAATTCAATTAGTAGAATATAAAGGGAAACGTAATATTTATGGTTTCCATGGCAAAGTAAATGGTCCGATAGACGAAACCCGTGTAGTTAAACCTGATGATTATACTAAAGACTCAGAAATTATCGATGAAGCTAATTTATCTGAAGATAATGCTAATAAAGAAAGTGGGTATAAAAAATGAGTTTTAAAATGACGCAATCTCAATATACAAGTCTTTATGGCCCAACGATTGGTGATTCAGTTAGACTCGGTGATACAAATTTATTCGCCAAAGTCGAAAAAGATTTTGCTACTTATGGTGACGAAGCTACTTTCGGTGGCGGTAAGTCCATCCGAGACGGTATGGCTCAAAACCCTAACGTAACAAGAGACGATAAAAAAGTTGCAGATTTAGTGATTACTAATGCGTTAATCTTAGATTATGACAAAGTAATCAAAGCAGATATCGGTGTGAAAAATGGGTATATTATGAAAATTGGTAAAGCAGGCAACCCTGATATTATGGATAATGTTGATATTGTTATTGGAGCAACAACTGATGTTATTGCTGCAGAAGGTAAAATCATAACTGCGGGTGCCCTTGATACACACGTCCACTTCATTAACCCAGAACAATCACTCGTTGCACTAGAAAGTGGTACAACGACATTGATTGGCGGAGGTACAGGTGCTTCTGAAGGCTCAAAAGCAACAACCGTTACACCAGGTCCTTGGTATATTCATCGCATGTTAGAAGCGGCAGAACAAATTCCATTAAACGTTGGCTTTACTGGAAAAGGACAAGCCGTTAATCATACGGCTCTCGTAGAACAAATACATGCGGGTGCCATTGGCCTTAAAGTCCACGAAGACTGGGGTGCAACACCATCTGCCTTAGATCATGCTCTACAAGTCGCAGACGACTATGACATTCAAGTAGCCTTACACGCAGATACTTTAAATGAAGCCGGCTTTATGGAAGAAACAATGGCTGCAGTTAAAGACCGTGTGTTACACATGTACCATACAGAAGGCGCTGGTGGCGGACACGCACCTGACTTGATTAAGTCAGCTTCATACTCAAATATTTTACCATCATCCACTAACCCTACGTTGCCTTACACACACAATACCATTGATGAACATTTAGACATGGTTATGATCACACACCATCTTAACGCTTCCATCCCTGAAGATGTCGCTTTTGCTGACTCACGTATTCGTAAAGAAACGATTGCTGCAGAAGACGTATTACAAGACTTAGGGGTATTTAGTATGGTTAGTTCAGACTCTCAAGCTATGGGACGTGTGGGTGAAGTAATTACACGTACATGGCAAGTGGCTCATCGCATGAAAGAACAGCGTGGCGCACTTGAAGGAGACGGTGAATATAACGATAATAATCGAATCAAACGTTATATTGCGAAGTACACAATTAATCCTGCAATCACGCATGGTATTTCAGAATATGTTGGGTCTATTGATGAAGGTAAACTCGCAGATATTGTGATGTGGGACCCAGCGTTCTTCGGTGTTAAACCTGAAGTAGTACTTAAGGGTGGTATGATTAGTACAGCAATCAACGGTGATGCTAATGGTTCTATTCCAATTTCTGAACCGCTCAAATACCGTAATATGTACGGCCAATTAGGTGGTAATATGCAAAGTACTGCCATCACTTTCGTTTCGTCTACAGCTTACGAAAATGATATTGGTAAAAGTTTAGGATTACAACGTAAATTAAGACCAGTTAAAAACATTCGTAATTTATCTAAAGCAGATATGAAAAATAATAACGCTACACCTAAACTAGATGTGGATCCACAAACTTATGAAGTATTTGTCGATGGCGAGAAAATAACAAGTGAACCAGCTACTGAATTGCCACTAACACAACGTTATTTCTTATTTTAGGAGGATAAAGTATGATCATCGAAGAAATTAAAGGTAATATTGCAAATCTTACGCAAAATGAAAAAAACAAACATGTTGAAAAAGTTTACCTTGAAAATTCTGACTTAGTGAAACGTATTCAACGCGTTACAACAGATCATGGTAATGAAATTGGTATTCGTTTAAAACAGCCAATCGATTTACAATATGGTGATATTTTATATCAAGACGATACAAATATGATTATTATAGACGTCAATTCAGAAGATTTATTAGTTATCAAGCCACGCACATTACAAGAAATGGGTGACATTGCACATCAATTAGGTAATCGACATTTGCCAGCACAATTCACAGAAACAGAGATGCTTGTACAATATGACTATCTTGTAGAGGATTTACTGAAAGAATTAGGCATACCCTATAGCCACGAAGATAGAAAAGTAAATCAAGCATTCAGACATATAGGTCATTCACATGATTGATCATGCACATTTGCGCCTTTTTCAATTTTGTGATTCTCAATTTCCAACAGGCGCTTTCAGTCACTCATTCGGACTTGAGACATATATCCAAAGAGATATTGTTCATGATGAAGCATCATTTAAACAATGGCTTGAATTATTCTTAAATGAACAACTTTCGTTTGCTGATGGTTTAACGATGCGTCTTGTCTATGATGCACTCAATCATCAGAACACAGAAAAAATCTTGTATTTAGATAAAATACTTTTTGTACAAAACCTACCTAAAGAAACCAGACAAGGTTCAAAACAAATGGGTAACCGCATGGTCAAATTAGCAGCAGAACTTTATGATAGTGAATGGTTAAAGTGGTATCAAGCGCAAAACAAAAATAAAAATGCAAAATTGCATCCTGCGATTTGTTTTACGATGCTCGGTCACCATTTGGGTGTCGATATTGAAATGATTATCGATTACTATTTATACCAAAATGTTTCGAGTTTAACACAAAACGCCGTTCGTGCAATTCCTTTAGGACAAACTGCTGGTCAAAGAATCGTGCATGATATGATTCCCTTTATGAAAAATACGAGAAATCATATTATGACATTAGATGAATCACAACTAGGTATCACTGCACCCGGATTAGAAATCAACCAGATGGAACATGAAAACGTAAACGTAAGAATATTTATATCTTAGGAGGGCATTTAAAATGACAGAGACAGTTAAAATAGGTGTCGGTGGCCCTGTAGGTGCAGGGAAAACACAACTTATCGAAAAATTAGTAAAACAATTATCTAAAGAATTTAGTATCGGAGTCATTACTAACGATATTTATACAAAAGAAGATGAAAAGATTTTAGTCAATTCCGGTGTGTTACCTGCAGACCGCATTATCGGGGTCGAAACAGGCGGCTGCCCACATACAGCAATTCGTGAAGATGCTTCAATGAACTTTGCTGCAATCGATGAATTAAAAAAACGCAATGACGATATCGATTTAATCTTTATCGAATCTGGCGGTGACAACCTTGCTGCGACCTTCAGCCCAGAGTTAGTCGATTTTTCTATTTATATTATCGACGTTGCCCAAGGGGAAAAAATTCCTCGTAAAGGCGGACAAGGCATGATTAAATCTGATTTCTTTGTAATTAACAAAACCGATTTAGCTCCATATGTTGGTGCTTCATTAGAACGTATGGCCGAAGATACAGAAACATTCCGAGGCAAAAGACCATTTGCATTTACTAATCTTAAAACAGATGAAGGCTTAGATAAGGTTATCGAATGGATAGATCAAGACGTCTTTCTTAAAGGTTTAGCTTAATGGCCGATGCACAACAAAAATGGACTGGCATATTAGATTTAACCATTTTTAATAATGGTAGAAAATCTGTAGCGCGTAATATCTTTTTTGAAAAAGCATTAAAAGTCATACGCCCAGTCTACTTAAACGGCTCAGATATACCTACATTTTATATTGTAAATGTAGGCGGTGGTTATTTAGATGGTGACCGTTACAAGATGGATTTTACAGCAGAAGAAAATGCACATGTGACGCTAACTTCACAAGGTGCGACAAAAATTTATAAAACATTAAATGATCATGTCGAACAATATCAAAATTTTACCATTAAAGATAATGGTTATATTGAATATGTCGGCGATCCTATAATTGCATTTGAAAACGCCAAATTTTTCCAACAAAATACGTTTAATTTAAGTGCAAGCGGTTCACTGTTCTATACAGATATACTGACACCTGGTTATTCAAAAGAAGACAAAGCCTTCACATACACATATATGCATCTGCTTAATGAAATTTATGTTGATAATGAACTCGTAACTTTTGATAATTTGTTACTTGATCCAACTAAAAATAAGGTTGATGGCCTAGGATATATGGAAGACTATACACATTTAGGCTCATGTTATTTCATACATCCTGAAGTAAATCAATCCTTTATTGATGATGTATATGATCACATCAAGCATTATCAAAAAGTATATAATTGCCGTGTTGGCATTACGCAACTGCCAACACATGGTTTCAGTATTCGAATTCTATCAAATAAAACACAAATTATTGAGCGCATTTTAAATGCAGTTCAAACGTATGTTGTACATCAAATCTTTGATAGAGAAGTCAATTTCTTAAGAAAATATTAATTTTCATTGTGCCAAATATCAAACAACCACCTTCACGTCAAAAATAATAAGACGTACAAATTAACTTATACAAAAGAGAACTAATCCATACAAAAGATGGATTAGTTCTCTTTTTATACAACATATTGATTTTGACCGTGCCTGACTGAGGCTATCATTTATATCATCAGAGCCAGTCAGTTTCTACTAATTTAACAATCAGAGGCTAAGACAAAGTGCTCCGTTCCAGCCTCCTCTATTGCTCATCTTAAAATGTTTATGTTTGAGCCAGCTATTTGCAATACCTTATCAACACGTATTATTTAAATAGCTTTTTTACCATTCATTTAAACAATATTTAGCAACCATACGATACTAATTACTAACAATATAATTGTCGCAATGTAAATCGCTAGCTTTTGTCCTTTTTTTAATGATTTTTCTTCATGTGTAAACAAGCTAAATAATGATCCATCTTTCCCCATCAGCAGTGCAATAGAATAAATCAATAATATAATCGCTATTATCAGTAACAACAATGCCACATAAACCATTTGCGATTGGCTCCTTTCGGATTTCAATAATTATCATTTCTTATACGTACCTGCTAGCTTAACATTTATACTATAAAAATATATAGCTATTTTCATATGATATTTTACAAATCTTGTAATGATTTACCTTGTTTTTTTATTCGTCTCACCTTAAATGGTGCATAAATTAATACGATTATAATAATGATTCCCATATAACCAATTACTGGATAGAAAAATGTCATTAAATCTGTAAAACCTGCAAAACTAATTGCAAAACCGATTAAAGTGAATATCGTATAAAATATTTTAAATTGTTTCGTTTCAATTTCAGTGAAACGTGTAGCTAATGAGTAAAACATACCTAGGCATGTGTTAAAAATCATTAAATAAATAACAATTGACATGAATACGCCTAATATAGGTGAAATATCATTGACTAATCCTAACATTGGTAACGGCAAGTGCCCAACTGTTTCAATCTTAGAAAAAATTGCCAAATGGCTAATCATAATCATTAAACCTAATACTATACCGCCAACTAAACCGCCCCATGCCGCTATTTTACTATTTTTCTCATTGCCTCCCATGACAATTGACATTGATGCACCTAATCCTACATTAAGTGAGACATAATTCACACCTGCGATAAACCAATGTGGGACAGCTGAGGTATGACTTTTAGCCAATGTATCCAATTCACTAAATGAACCTGACATCGTAAATAAACAATATATCGCAACGATAACAATACAGATAATCAATAGCGGCGTAATGTTACCAATCACTTTTACAACGTTATCCACACGTAACATTCCAAATACAAGTACTAAGATAACCATAAGAGCGGTACCGTACACAGCTGGTATGCCAAATTGTTGTTCAAAATTCGAACCTCCACCTGCAAGCATAACGACACCAAATCCAAATAAGGCAATAATGAGCACAATGTCTACTAACCATGCAATCACTTTGCCAAACATTGTACCACCAGTCAATTTATGTATCACGTCGTTATGACCTTCAGCTTTAAATATACTACCTAGCCAAACTAACATCATACCTACGTAAGCGAATAACACGGTAGAAACAATTCCCGCGAGTATACCTAACGTTCCAAAGCTAGTAAAATACTGTAGTATTTCTTGACCTGAGGCAAACCCTGCACCCACGATGATACCAATGAATGCACTACCTATTAAAAATATCCTTTTCATATAAATCCCCTTCGCTAAAGTTACATTGAATTTCATTTATAAACATTTACAAATGTCTATAACACTACTTTGCTCGCTTGCATCTTTGATCTTGATATAGGATGAACGAGCTTAAAATATGTTTGTGGTTTTCACAGAACCTTAAGTCTGTACCCCTTTTTCCTAGTCACCCAAACCTTTGTTACCTACCGAATTCTGTTTAAATTCAAAATTTTTATATCTTTTATTTTAAATTTATAAATACTGATATAAACTTAAAACATACAAAATGCAAGCGTTTACATTTTTATAATAACTTACTTACATTTGTTTATCAATGCTCGCATTTTTAATAATTAATGCTGAATTATGCTTAGATTCAATCAAAATACTAACTTAAACTGTTTAATGTTGTTACAATAATATAGGTTACTATTAATTTTTACTCGAGGAGTGATTTTGTGGCAGAGGAATACATTTATAAAAACACCGTGCAACCATCTTGGATAGATAATAATAACCATATGCATGATGCACAATATTATTCCATTTTCAGTGATGTTGTCGTTGGCTTTTTTGAATCAGTCGACTTATATGTTTCTTATCGACAAACACATGAAATTACCATTTTTAGTTTGGAGGCACATATTTCATTTTTAAAAGAACTTGTGTTAGATGATGCCTTTTATGTCAAAGTACATATTTATGATTATGATGCGAAAAGAGTACATTTATTCCTGACAATGTATAATGACAATGATGAGCGTATTGCTACATATGAAGTTATCATGATAGGTGTTAGTAAAGTTACACGTCGGAGCATGGCGTTCCCTCAACCTATACTAGAGAAAATACAAGCAGCTTTTAATATGCAAACGCCGTTTAATCCGCCATCACAACTAGGACACGTTATTGGTATACCTAGAAAATAAAAAAAGAAAAGTAGAACGGAGATGCTAACTTCCATTTCTGTTCTACTTTCTTTATTTTAAATAAGCTATTATATTGTTAGGCTTTAAACATGTAGTAAAGACTTTCTTTTGTAAAAAGTAAATGTTTTTCATACGCATCGTCACATTGATAATTCAAATCAATTAAACAACTAATATTCAAATTGATTGTTTGAGCAATTAAACTACGTACAAAAAACTCCGCTTCGACATCTCGCATTTCACCACAACGTATCATCTTATTGATTATCGGCTTTAAATGAGCAACTAAACGCTTATTAAATATTTCTAATAAAACTGACTGAAATGTTTTACTTGTCATAGCCTCATTAAAGAATATCTTTATCAGCATTCTATTTTCATAAATAAATTGAGAACGATTGTCCACAAATGTATTTATAAATATTTCCAAGTTGCTTGCACGATTCAATTCACTTAAGAATTCTTCTGCTACAGTTGGCGCTATATTATCTTTTATGATAGGCACTAAACCTGCATATAGGAATGCTTCTTTATTTTTAAACTGTTTGTATACTGTACCTTCAGCAACACCTGCCCGCTTCGCAATATCACTTGTACTTGTTTGACTATAGCCTTTTTCACTAAAGAGTACGAGGGCACTTTCAATCACTGAACGTTGCTTTTCAGTTAAATGTTCTAACTTAGGTACAATTTCTTCCACAATATCTTTAATATTTCGATTCATTTTTGATACCACCTATATTTAAACTTTTCTATAACGCTTCATTCCTAAAATATTCAATATCAAGAGCACTACAAAAATACCAAATAATATACATAAATTGATATAAATATCTTGTATACCAAATCCTTTAATCATGACATCTTGCATAGCTTGTCCCGTATAGAATAGTGGCATCAAATGTGCAAAGTATTGCAACCCCATATTCATCGACGATATTGGTATTAATCCTGCAAATAGCACTTGCGGTACAATTACAAGTGGTATAAATTGGATCATTTGAAATTCTGATGATGCAAAAGTAGACAGCAGTATACCGAAAGTTAAAGCTACGAGGGCCGTTAATACCGTTGTAGCTAAGACAAGCCAAATCGAACCTGCAACAGCTATATTTAACACATATATAGCATATATAACTACTACAAAGGTTTGTATCACGCTAAAAATACCATAACCCATTATATAACCATAAATAATATGACTGCGCTTAATTGGTGAAGACAACAACCGTTCCAACGTCCCTGAAGTTCTCTCTTTTAATAAACCGATGCCAGAAATTAAAAAAGTGAAGAAGAATACGAAAAATCCTATTAAAATGGGATTAATTGTATCAAAATATGTAGCATCTTTATCCCCATATAAATAATGTGTATTAACTTTTGTTGGCTTGCTGATATTTTGCTGATTATCAGTTATGCTTTGACCTGTATTAGCATTATCAGGCATTTGCGATTGAACTTCTTCAAGTGCCTTTTTTAATGATTCTGTATTTTCTTTCATTTGATTCATATTATGATTGGTTAACCATTTTTGGTTTGTAGAAGCCATGATGCTCTTATCAGTTGGATTATCATTAGCAAAAGTGACTTCTAACTCATTATTTTGCATATACATAAAACCAGTCAATTGATCTTCTTTTATTTTATCATCTATATTTTTATGGTCCTTAAAATTTTCTATCGTAATATCTTGTGATTGTAATTCATCCTTCAGTGATGCAGGAATATCATGAACGCCTACTTTCACACCATTCGAGTTATCTGAAACTGTAAATATATAATACAGTAATGTTAATATTAGCAAAGGTGCTACTAGTAATAACATTAACGTACGTATGTCTCTGATTGTTTGTTTGAAAATTCGTTTAGTAATATAAAATGCATTCATATTTAGTCCTCCATTTTCAAAAACACATCTTCAATTGATTCAGCTTGATATTGCGTTTTAATATCTTGTGGTGATCCTATTGCAATAATTTCACCATGATTCATAAGTAATAGTCTGTCACAACGTGTTGCTTCATCTAATACGTGAGTTGTGACTAGAATACTTTTCCCTTCTTTTTTGGCTGCATCCAAATCCCTCCATACCGCTTGTCTAAGTTTAGGATCAATTCCAACAGTTGGTTCATCTAGTATCAATATTTGTGGATCTTGTAGAAAACTAATAGCTAAAGACAACCTACGTTTCATGCCGCCAGAATAGGTAGATACCTTTTTATCTAATGCTTCTTGAAGTTTTACCATATCACTACAAATTTCCACGCGTTTTTTGATGTCTTTTCTTTTTTTTATATATATACTTCCAAAAAATTCTAGGTTTTCTCTCCCCGTCAAATCTGTGTAAAGTGCATCACTTTGAGCCATATATCCAATGTCACCTAAAATTTTTCTATTGGGCATTTCAACTCCATTTATCGTTACCCAACCTACATCAATACGTTCCATTCCTAACATGCATTGGATTAGCGTTGTTTTTCCAGTTCCAGACGGACCAATTAATCCAACGATTTCACCTTTTTCAAAAGCAACATTTATATCTTCTAATACTTGTTTATTACTAAAAGATTTACTTAAATTATTCACTTCAATCATTTCTACACCCCACTTCACAAATAGTGAGTATACACTCACTTTGTTGTTATATTACACTTCTAAATATAAAATGTCAAAATCATAATATGTTGATATTACTTTGACATTTTGCTATTTAGCTGTTAACTTTAAATAGAACGGTCATTCTACTTAGAAGAAAGTGTGAGACGATTGTCACAAAAGCGACAAGATATATTATCAACTGCTGAAAGGTTATTTTATGAATATGGGTTTCGTGGTATCGGCTTAAAGCAAATTATACAAGAAGCCAATGTAGCTACAATGACTTTATATAATCATTTTGCATCTAAAGACAATTTAGTTGAGGCGGTGTTAAAACAACGTGAATCTAGATATTGGCATTATTTAGACACTTATGTTGAAAAACAACCACACCAACCTTTTATTTCTGCAGTCAAAGCACATTGTCAGTGGCTTAATGATCATTCTTATAAGGGTGATATGTTTATGAGGGCTATCGAAGATTATGCGAATACAGATAACGAAATTGAAAATATTGCTAGAGGACATAAACAAAAGTTGTTAAATTACTTAGAGCAATTGGCAAATAATGCTGGTATCGTCAATGGATTGGATTTGGCAATTCAATTCACACTATTACTTGAAGGAACAACCTCAATGACAGCATTACTAGGTTCAAAAAAAGCTACATCGCACGCCATAACTATGGCTGATTTACTACTTAACGAAGCACACAAAGAAATTTAATTCTTAAACGAGCATGAGTATCTTACTTTATATACTCATCTCGTATTTTTTTAAAATTAAAATAGAATGAACAATCTATCTACTAAAGGAGAAATTTATAGTGAAATTTTCTAAACTTGTATTTCCTGGTATAGCTATGATAGCAACAACCTATGGTTTAGGACGTTTTAGTTTTGGTTTGTTTTTACCTGAAGTAACCACTGATTTACATTTATCTGCATCACAATCAGGGATTATTTCCTCATTATTTTATTTATCCTATTGTTTTACAATTATCTTTTCAACATTACAAACTGATAAAATTGGACCTAAACGTATGATTATATTAGCAGGAATCTCTGTACTAATAGGTTTATTAGGGATAGGCATTTCAACAAGCGCAATCGTTTTATCTATCGGTGTCATCTTTGCCGGTGCGAGTACTGGACTCATCTCACCTCCATATGGCTACACCATTTCTTTATGGATTAAAGTGCATGAACAAGGAAAAGCAAATACTTGGATTAATTCTGGCACAAGTATTGGCCTTATGTTTACGGGTATAACAGCCATGTTCACTTTTATAGATTGGCGACAAACTTATTTTATCTATGCGATATTGGCACTTATCGTTTTACTTTGGAACTATCTCATCATTCCATCATTAAAGCAAAATATTAAAATTCATACAGGTTCATTTAACATTCGTGATATTTCAGCTAGTACACGTATCACGACTGCTTCTATATTATTAGGTGTATCTACTGCAACCTTTTGGACATTTTCCAAATCATTTGTTCAAAATACTGGTAATTATTCTGATATTGCACTTTCACTCTTCTGGATTTTGATAGGATTATTCGGCATGATAGGTGGCATATCAGGTGCAATTATTGATAAACGCGGACTTCGTTATGCATTTAATTTAGGTGTTATAGCACTTGCCATCGCAACAATCGCCCTTGCTTTCACACCCAAAATTTGGATTATTCCCTTTGTATCTGCTGCACTATTTGGTATGAGTTATATATTCTTAACTGGCGTACTTTTAGTTTGGGGAATTAAAATATTTGTTAAAAATGCCTCTTTAGGTATAGGCATACCCTTCTTAATGTTGGCTATTGGACAAGTGATTGGATCTACTTTTGCAGGATTATTTATAGATACGTTTAATTTTATGTTTACATTTATGATATACGGTTTAATTGGTTTTATTCCCCTACTTATTTATCCTAAAGTTGAAGCTCTCGAGAGCAAATTACCAGAAGGAGATTACAGTCAGCTACAACAGCAAAACGCCGAAGTTTTAAATCATGAAAATATGGATGATACACACGATCAATATGCGCATGATCAACATTACTAATATATAAAATTGCCTAGGAAATAATGATCCTAATCGAATGCACAGACTTGGCCTATAAAGTTCCCCATGAATATTGTTACATATTAATATTCGTGGGGACATATTATTGTTATAAACATAAAATTAATCCTTACTTTCTTAGTAAGGATACTTGAAAATAAAAAAATGCTCTTGTATAGTAATAATTATCAGAAAATTCAAATATATAGGAGGGACAATGTATGTCTCAAAATCATTGGCATTTAGATACTTTATCGATTCATGCGGGTCAAGAGGTAGACGCATTCTCAAAATCACGAGCAGTACCGATTTATCAGACCTCAAGTTACGTGTTCGATGATACAGAACACGCAAGAAAACTTTTTTCATTAGAAGAACCCGGAAACATTTACACCAGAATTATGAATCCTACACAAAACGTTTTTGAAGAACGCATTGCTGCACTTGAAGGTGGTGTCGGTGCACTAGCCACATCTTCTGGACAAGCTGCAATTCACTTAGCCTTATTAAATATTGTTGAAAGCGGCGATGAAATTGTAGCATCTTCAAATCTTTATGGTGGTACCTACAACTTATTTAATGTCACTTTCAAAAAACTAGGCATTAAAGTACACTTTGTGGATCCAAGTAATCCCGAAAATTTCAAAGCAGCCTTAACAGATAAAACCAAAGCAGTTTATGCCGAAACAATTGGTAATCCTAGAATAGACGTCTTAGATATTGAAAAAGTTGCTCATATTGCGCATGACCACGAGATACCTTTAATTGTTGATAACACTTTCCCAACTCCGTATTTATTACGTCCATTTGAGTATGGCGCTGATATTGTGATACACTCAGCCACAAAATTTATAGGAGGCCATGGCACTTCCATTGGTGGCATCATCGTCGATAGTGGTAAATTCAATTGGGATAATGGAAAATTCCCTGGTTTAGTCGAACCAGATCCAAGTTATCATGGTGTTTCATATGCAAATGATGTAGGCGAAGCTGCTTATATTACAAAAGCACGCGTACAATTATTACGTGATCTTGGTTCTGCTGTTTCACCATTTAATGTACATGAATTTCTAATTGGCTTAGAAACGTTACATCTTCGTTTAGAACGTCATTCAGAAAATGCACTTAAAGTCGCACAGTTTCTAGAAGAACACCCTAAAGTTTCTTGGGTGAATTACCCTGGCTTAGAAAGTAATGACTATCATAATCTTGCTAAAAAATATTTACCTAATGGCCAGGGCGCAATTTTAACCTTTGGTGTGGATGGCTCAGTTGAAGATATTGCCAAATTTGTTGAATCTTTAAATTTATTTTCACATTTAGCAAATGTAGGCGATTCAAAATCATTAGTTATTCATCCAGCTAGTACGACTCATTTACAACTTTCACCTGAAGAACAAAAATCATCTGGTGTCTTACCAGAATTAGTAAGATTATCAATTGGTACTGAAAATATTGACGATATTATTTCAGATCTTGAACAAGGATTACAAATATTATAAAGATATCTGCATGCCTTTAAAAAATCTAATTCATTCAAAATGATTATGGCGCTCTCCAATAGAATGGCTAAAACTTGAGCGAACAAGCTTACATTAAGTCCCACTGACTCAATTCATTTGAGAAGTGGGACTTTAATTGCTAATTAAATGTTAAAGGTTGAAACAATTAACTTTTATCAGCAATATAATATCTAATTGTCTATGTAGACGTCGCATCGATAAAAATAAGACATGTTTTTATACTTAAATTTTATTGATTTAACTTTTTAAAACCTTTAAATTTCATTTTGCTGAAACGATAACGTCTAATCATTACTTTAGACACCTCGCAATGTTACCGCAGACAACCCGAAGGCTAACGTCAGCAATGCATATTGTTTATGCTTTTTACTTTAGTAAATTCTTTTTGAAATTACATAATAATATTGGGATAATAATGATAATTATTTATCAAGTCGGAGGTACGCTTTTGGATAACTACAAAGATAAAGTTACGATGAATGTGATATTACTTGCTGGTAAAATTTTATTGTCATCTGGCGCTGAGGTTTCTCGTGTTGAAGATACAATGAGACGAATCGCCATTTGTATGGGTTATTATAATAGCCAAGGATATGTCATTAATGTATTTATCAATTTTTCATTAAGTGAAGAACACGATACTCGAATTTTGCGTATTGATAAAAACAGCACTAATTTACTTAAAATATTTCAAGTCAATAATATTTCCCGTAAACTTACAGGCAATCAACTTTCTATAGAAGAAGCTTTTGAAGCGCTGAAAAATATTGATAGATCCAATTTAAGTATTCCACTATGGAAAAAAGTGATTGCGGCAGGTATTATATCGTTAAGTTTTTTATACTTACAAGGCGGTACTTGGTCTGATGCAATTACTACAATTATTGCTGGTGCTATAGGATTTTTAATCGTTGAGTATATGCAAAGTAAATCACTCACCATGTTTATACCTGAATTTGTAGGTTCATTTATCTTGGGTACGACTGTTATATTTGGTTCAGAACTGTTTCAAGTCAATCAATCTTTCGGACCAGCTATGATTGCCTCCGTTATGCCAATTGTACCTGGTGTACTAATAACGACTGCGATACAAGATTTATTTAGTAGACACATGTTAATGTTTACAGCAAAATTTTTAGAAGCACTCGTCATTGCCTTCGCAATTGGTTCAGGTATTGCGATTGCTTACTTAATTTTTTAGGAGGTCACATAATGACAATTTTATTTACTTTTTTATGTAGCTTTAGCGCATCATACTTTTTTAATGTGATATACGATGCCCCTAAAAAATTATTTTTTCCAGCTGGATTTGCTGGCTCAATGGGCTATTTTGTCAGCTACATTTTAGAACAATCCTTCGAAATGGATAGTATATATTCTAGCTTGCTCGGCAGTTTAACATTAGGTTTGCTTGCCCATATTATGAGTCGTATTTTTAAAGCGCCCGTTGTACTTTTTATGATTCCTGGTATCATTCCACTTGTCCCAGGAAGTATTGCTTTTAGAGCGACACAGCAATTGGTGACTTTAAATTTCACTGATGCAACCAATACCTTTATACGAGCAATTTTAATTGCAGGTTCAATTGCATTAGGATTACTACTTTCTGATCAACTATCTAAAACATTAAACATACGAAAATATATTTTAATTAAGCGCAACAGACTATAAATCAACTTAAGCATTTTAGACATCAAAAAATAGCGAGCATCTGAAATTTCCATTAAATCATTTCAGGTTCTCGCTATCTTTATGAATGTGCAAACTGTTTTTATTGTTCATTTACATAATAAAGACCAGTAAGCACATTTTCTGCCAAATTACTTACTTTAATATGAAATGGTTTGTTTTGAATCAAATGATGCTTTTGCGCATACGCTTCAATGTTTGCTTTATATGGTAATGCACTTTGTGTAACACCACCACCAAGAATAATATGATATATATTAAAGATATTAAACAAATTCGTACATAGTTGTTGGGTTAGTAACACTACTTCATTCATCATACGACTGATATTTTCATTTTCATTATTCATGTAGATGTCGATTGCTTCTCTAGTACTCACCGCTCTTTGTAAAATATCACTCGCTTTACGACTGATCGCTAAACCTGACAGTTCATTTTCAACACATCCAAATTGGTGACACACCGGACATTGATAATCGCTATTATTTTTTATGATAGTATGACCAATTTCTCCAAAATTACCATCAATGCCAGTAACGAGTTGACCATTTCTTATATATGCCATACCAATACCTGTGCTAATTGTTAAGTATATGACATCTTCTAAATCTGAATTTAAATATTGATATTCCGCTAATATCGCTGCATCAGTATCATTTACAAAATGTGGTTGAAATGCACTTTGCGCCTTTATAAAATCACCAGCATTAAAACCTACATATTTCTGTAAATTAGGCGGATTCAAAAACAATCCTTCAGTATAATCACAAGGTCCCGGCATCGCGATATTCAACGTACTTTGCGCTACATTATTATATTTTTTGCTGAATTCATTTGCTATATTAATAATTTTTGTAAATTCTACTTCTGGGTGATCCACATCCGTCTCGAATTTTTGACTGTCAATCACTGATAAGTCTTGGTCTATAACCCCTACAATGGTTTTCGTGCCACCTATATCTGCGCAAATTTTAAGCATATCCATACACCTCATCACTCATATTATTACTTCAATTTTGGATAAAAAGAGGTGTAGGTTAAATGAATCTGCCTTAACGCAAATCCATGCCCTCACCTCTTAAACATTATACATAACTTATAATCATTGTCATATCACCGTTAAATGCTATGTTTTTATCTTCTGTCGTTAATATAAAATGTATTCCTTTTTCTATTTTATAAACTTCATTATTCGTTTCTACATTACCATTACCCTCAACTATGGATACAAGACAATATGCGCTTGGTTTTTCATAATTTAATGCACCATTGATCATCCAGCGTTCGACCGTGAAGAAATCATTTGAAACAAATTGCGTATATGTTTGCCCTTGTCTCACCTCGTGTTTGGGTGTTGTATTGGGCGAAGTCGCAGCAAGATTAATCACAGCTTTACTTTGCGCTAAATGTAGTTCACGTTGGTTACCTTTGTTGTCAGTGCGCTCATAATCATAGATTCTGTATGTTGTATCGGAAGATTGTTGTGTTTCTAATATTAAAATACCTTCTCCGATAGCATGTACTGTACCAGCAGGCACATAGAAAAAATCTCCCGCCTTCACTTTAACTTTATGAAATAACTTATCAAATTGTTGTTGATCTATCATATCATTCAGTTCATCTTGATTTTCAGCGTTTACACCGTAAATAATTTCAGCATCTTCTTGTGCGTCTAATATATACCAACACTCTGTTTTACCGTATTCACCCTCATACTTTTGGGCATAGTCATTATCTGGATGGACTTGTACTGATAATTTATCTTTTGCATCTAAAATTTTAGTTAGCAATGGAAATTTAACATCACCTGAAACACCAAAAAGTGCTTTATCCTCATTCCACACTTCTTCTAAAGTTTTACCTTGATGCCTTCCATTTTCTATTGTATTTGTACCATTTGGATGCGCCGAAATCGCCCAACATTCTCCTGTATAATCACTTGGAATATCATAATTAAATGTTTTTAGAGCTGTTCCACCCCATATCCGTTCTTGAAATACAGGTTTTAAAAATAATGGCATTGCATGATACCTCCATTTAAATATCTTTTAATATATTATAAATCTGCTTACTATTTGTTGCATTTATTAAATTTTGTCTAGTTTCATCATCCATCAATGTTCTTGATAATCTTTGTAATAATTTGAGATGTGTGTCACTGCTATCACTTGGTACAGTAATTAAGAATATCAATTGAGGTAACGTTCCATCTAAACTTTCCCATTTCACGCCGTGCTTATTATTCATGACTGCTACGATAGGTGCTTTAACCGCATCCGATTTTGCATGAGGAATGGCTACGTTCATTCCAATCGCTGTCGTTGATTCCATCTCTCTCTTTAAGACATCAGATTTTAATTGTGATTGATCTGTAATATACCCTTGTTCATTTAAATTTTCTATTAACTGGTCTATTGCTTCATCTCTAGATAAAGTTTGTTTTGAAATATGAATGACTTGTTCACTAAATACACTTTGTTCTTCTAATGCTTGATTATCCATCGTTGAAACACTATTTTTTTCTGTTTCTATCTCATTTTCTGATTGATCCATACCCATTTCAATATTATTCGTATCAACTGCAAGTGATGGCGTTTGTCTTCTTAAAATTAAAACCACACTCATTGTAACGATACTACCAATGATTACTGCAATAAAAAAACACAATATTTGATCAATTCCGCCTAGCACTGCAACTATTGGGCCTCCGTGTGCAACTCTGTCACCTACACCACCAATTGCAGCAATAACGGCAGCTACCATCGCACCAATCATATTAGATGGTATAATTCTAAACGGATCTTGTGCAGCAAATGGTATAGCACCTTCCGTAATACCGAACAATCCCATGGTAAATGATGCTTTGCCCATTTCGATTTCACCTTTATTAAACTTACGTTTATTGATAAATGTAGCCAATCCTAAACCAATAGGAGGTGTACATACTGCAACTGCAACCATTCCCATAACAGCATAGTTACCCTCCGCGATTAATGCTGAACCAAATAAAAATGCTACTTTGTTTACTGGGCCACCCATATCAAAAGCAATCATAGCGCCAACTATTAATGCTAAAATAATAATATTTGTCCCTTGCATACTCTTTAACCAAGTTGTTAAACCTTCAAAAATACTCGCAATTGGTGCGCCAATCAAGAAGATAAAAATTAATCCTACAATCAATGAAGAGATGATTGGAATAATAATGATTGGCATAATAGGTGCCATCGCTTTAGGTACTTTAATATTTTTTATCCATTTTGCAATATAACCTGCGATAAATCCTGCAACAATACCACCTAAAAACCCAGCGCCTGCATCACTACCATAAAAGCTACCGTCAGCTGCGATTGCGCCTCCGATCATACCAGGTACCAAACCAGGTTTATCTGCAATACTCACTGCAATATACCCAGCCAATATTGGAACCATAAAACTAAATGCTAGAGAACCAATATTTTCAATTGATTTCCAAAAAGAATCATCTGGTATAACTAAACCTTTTGATGAAGCCTCACCACCTAATGTTAGAGCAATGGCCATCAATAATCCACCAACTACAATGAAAGGTACCATAAATGATACACCATTCATTAAATGTTGATAGACCATTTGCATCCCACTTTTTTGCTCTTGATCATCATCTTTTTGATTTGTATCCCCATTACGATCATGATGAATATGTCCGTCTTTATCAATGATACGTTGAATTAATTCTTTTGGTTTATGAATGCCTTCACGAACACTTTCATTTATAATTAATTTCCCATCAAAACGTGACAAATCTACTTGCCTATCGGCTGCAATGATAATGCCATCCGCTTCCTTAATTTCTTTTGATGTTAAAACATTTTCTGCCCCTACACCACCTTGAGTTTCTACTTTTATATTGACGCCCATTTCTTGAGCAGCCTGTTCTAACTTTTCTTGTGCCATATATGTATGCGCTATACCATTTGGGCACGATGTAATCGCTAATATTTTCATCATTTCATCCTCCTCACATTCAATTGTAAACGCTTTCTAACATTGATAAAAAAACATAATTGCCGTTGATAACGGCAATTATGTTTTGATGAGTTTAATCATATACTGTTTTAGATGTTGTACATCCATAGTCATAAGTTGATCGACATCATACTCGTTTAATCCAGCTATCACATGTATGATTTTCTTCATTGCTGAGGTATCAGAATTTGCGATGGCTAAAAAGAACACTAATTTAACTTTATTTTGTTTCCATAGTAAGCCATGAGGGCATTTAAATATAATAACATGTGAACGCAACACTTTCGCAGGATCACCATGTGGCATACTAATACCATTCCCTATATATGTTGAAGCAAATTTTTCACGTTCCAATGCACTCTTCATATAACTTTCCGTAATAGCATGTTGTTTCATCAGCATTGACTGTGCGTTTTCAAAAACATGGGTTGCAGTTTCCTCATCTGTCATCGTTTGAACATCAAATTGAATTGCAGATATTTCATCCTGTTTCAACACAGGGTTTCTTTTATTATTGATAAATGATTTAATTTGATTTATATCATTATCCGAAAGCAAAGGGGATACCTCTATCACGTGTAATGTATTTGGTAAGTCAGCAGTGTCAATGGGATGCGTGGTAATCAACATATCAATATTTGAAAAATTGTAATGAGACAGTCTCTCTAATTTTAAAGTATCAACAATATTTATATGACTATCTAGATTCGCAATTTTCACTTCCAACAAACTAGATATTCCTAAACCATAATAACAGGTTATCACAATGTTAACTTCGTCTTTTTTATTACGATCAATAGATGATTGAAAATGTAATGCTAAAAAAGCAATTTCATCTTCTACTAAGCTTAAATTTGAATCTTTAGCCAAGTATTTTACAGTTTCATACAATGCATTAAAAACAAAAGGATAGTATTTTTTGATCTCATCCGTTAATGGATTATTGATATATACATTTTTAGCGATACGCAAATACGCTCTGCTAAAATGTACTTGAATGTTTTCACGTAAAATATTGTCTTGGGTAAAATTGATACCAACTATTTTTTCCATTTGATGAATCATGCGCGCTACATAGCTTTCAACAAAAAAGGTTTCTATACCCAAATCATATTTATTAAAGTAATAACTAATGAAAAAAGAAAATAACTTAGCTGTATCTTTCGATAATCCATAAGCTAATTTATGGTTGATATCTTCTATACACTGCATCGCTATTTCTTCAGCCTCTTCATTTATCACCCATGAATCTTCACTTACCTTTTCCCTTTTTATAATAATGACTAAATGAATGAGTAATTGTTGAATACGCATATTAGAAGTAAAAATATAATGTTGCGCTAATCTGTTTTTAATAATATGACATATGGTTTTGATGTGCGCTTGAGGTATTTCATTAAGTATCAAACCCTCTACCGTCTTTTCATTATTAGACAATTGATTTAAATGTAATATCGCATTCCTTATATTCATTTCATTACCAGTTATGGTAACACCTTTTTTCTTAATGACCTCAACGTTAATATCAAATGATGCACACCAAGCCTTTATTCTATTTATATAATCATTAGCTTCTGCTTTCGTTACCATAAATGCTGATTCTATTTGATCAATGGTAGTGGGTTTCTGATACATTAATAATTCATATCCAATTTTCATTAACTTTTCATTTTCTTTTGTTAAATACGAATGTATCAATGTCTCTAATTCTGTCTCATCATAATGGTTATGATTGAGTTTATATCCTTTCCCTTTAACACTTGTAATCAAGCGATTTATAATTTCACCATTAATGTATTGTATATCATTTCTCACTGTTCTATTGGAAACACTTAAATAATTAGCTATTTCATCTGCGCTTAGGTAATGATTACTGTTGTTCAACAATAACCTAATGAGTTTAGCATGTCTTATCAACATGATTGCACCGCGCTTTCTAATCGTTTAATTTTTTATTAAATTCAGTATTAATATTTAAATACATTGTAGCCATACCTTCATATTAAAGCAAGCAGTCACACTATGATACTTCTGACATAATGATGAAACAAAAATATGAGTACAAAATAAAAAAGTGGCAATTTCTATATAAAATCTAGAAATCGCCATTTTTTATGCTATGTGATACTTATGTTTCTCACTCTATATTAAATGAGCTTATTTTTGTGCTATATGAATTGTTTGTCTGATATATTGATATGCTTCAACGAGCTGCTGTTCTTCTTGTTCGTCCAATGTGATAGGATATCTTTGTACAATACCATGCTGATCAATTAATGTCGGCAAACTATACGCCCCGTCATCTAGCCTATATTCCTGACTGATTGATGTTAGTGGCATAATTGTGCGTTGATTCAAAGCAATCGCTTGTATCAATGTAGTAGTCACCCTGGAAATCGCTGCATTGGTCCACCCTTTTTGATAAAAAACATCCATTGATACTTCATTGATAATTGATGTAATATGTGCTTTATCAATTACTGGTGATTGACTTAAAGCTTCATACTCTGATAGTTCCATACCATGAATGCGCACTTTGCTCCATACAGGCACTGCATACTGACCATGTTCACCAATAACAAAAGCTTCAACATTTTTAGGATCAATTTGGTAATGCTGAGCGATAATGGTTTTGAACCTTGAGCTTTCCAATGCTGTACCCGTTCCAATGATTTTATGAGTTGGATAATTGACTTGATTAGCAAAATATACCATCGAATCCACTGGGTTAGAAATTAAAATAATAATAGCTTCTTGCGTTACTTCAGCAATTTGTTTCATAACATTTTTTATAATATCATGATTATCTTGTGCCAATAGTGTACGATCACCATCGTTTTTATCCGTTTGTATACTTGCGGCAATTACTATAAAATCTGCATCAGCTAAATCTTGATATGCGCCAGCTTTAATTCGCACATGACTTGTATTAAACAGTCCTTGCGAATGATTATGATCAAGCGCCTCACCGCTTGCAATTTCTTCTTTGCTATCAATTAATACAATTTCTGAAAATAAATTCAAATATTGAACGTCTGTCAATACTTGGCTGCCCACTCTACCAAGTCCGACAATTCCTAACTTAGACATGTGTAACCATACCTCCTCTGTTTGTTAAAATCTATATCATAAATTAATGTTTTTATTTTTCATACGGTATAACATCTTCATTATATTCTTTTTTTATGAACTTTTTCATATCTTCAGATTGTAAAACTTTTAATAGAGTTTGATACTTTTCATCATCTTTATGGCCTTTTTGAACTGCAATAATGTTAGCAAATGGTGATGATTTACCTTCTATTGCAATAGCATCTTTGTGTGGCGTCAAACCATTATCTATCGCATAATTAGAATTCATGATGACAGCTGCGCCTTCTTTACTTTTATATGTTTTAGGTAAAAATTCTGCACCCTGCTTATTGTTAAATTTGAGATTCTTTTTATTTTCCACGATATCTTCAAATTTGGCATCTTCAATTTTGACACCTTTTTTAATTTTTATTAATCCTTTATCTACGAAAAATGATAAGAAACGCCCTTCTTCAGCTGGATTATTGGAAACGTAGATTGTAGAGCCTTTAGGAATGTCTTTGATGTCTTTATATTTTTTACTGTATACGCCCATTGGTGTCGTAAATACTTTTCCTACTTCCTCAATATTATAATTATGGTCATCTCTTTCAGCCTTTAAATAAGGTACATGTTGAAAGAAGTTTGCATCAACATCACCTTTGTCTAAAAGTTTATTAGGTACTTTGTAGTCATTAACAACTTTAATTTCTAAATCATACCCCTTTTTCTTCATTTCATCTTTCGCATGTTTTAGAACTTCGCCATGAGGTGCTGGTGATGTAGCAATCGTTATTTTTTTATTTTCTTTATCTTTGGACGAACCACAAGCTACGAGTATTGCAGCAAAACATACTAAAATTGTTAAACTAATCAACTTTTTCATAACATCTCTCCTTAACCTTGTCTGAAAATAAAATTCACTCATTATGTAAAAAAATACTTTCTCTTATTGTAATAAAGAGAAAGTATCCACCTTCTCTTATCTTTGAAAGTAATCAAGATTACTTTCTGTGAATTAGCACCATTTCGTTTAACGATGGTTGCCGGGTTTCATCGGGCACATCCCTCCACCTCTCTAAATAAGAGTCAATTCTATGTATTTGAGTTGTATTAATCCTAGCATTCCACTCATGTATAGTCAATAAATTTTAGAAAATTCTAATTAATTATTGATTAATCTAATGTTAATAAAATTGTTCCATGTGAAACGAATATATTTACACTATGAACCGGCAATGCACTCACATCTTAATTATTTAATTTGTAAGTTTACATAATGGTTTTACTTCTATTTTCAAATAAACATGATGCTGTCCGTATATGAATCCACCAATATTGTGTGGGTTTTCTAAAATATAAAACATTCGTTTATAATCATTGTTGGCATTTGAAAATATAGATTTCTATTACGTTTTGTATAACAGTTAAGTGGAATATTAATACTGTACTATCTATTAGGAGGTAATACAATGACTTTTGAATTTAAACATGATTTAGGAACGACTGATTTACCAGAAGATATTCATTCAGCAGTAGCTTTAGAATTTTCTTTTGTTGATGCATTCGTTGCTTTAAATATAGATGTTAAAGGCATTGCTGATGATAATGATAGCTCAAATTTAATATCACCAATTAAAGAAGCAGTTGGTAAATATAGATCTGTTGGCACTCGTATTGATCCAGATTTTGAATCAATTCGTTCTGCCTCTCCGCAACTTATCATTGGAGATGTTGATCGTCATCAAGATATATATAATGAATTAAGTGAGATTGCACCTACTATTTTATTTAGAAGTTTTGATGCTGGCTATCAAGAAACTTTAGAAATATTCCAACGTATTGGTACAGCAGTTAATAAATCTAAAGAGGCTAAAGAACGCTTAGACAAACACAATGAATTAATCAATGATTTCAACAAGCAAATTGATATAGATAAAAACAAAGAAACATTGGCGGCTGTAGTTTCTGAACAAGGTATAACTGCACATTCTAACAAAACGTATGTAGGTGAACTTCTAAGTAAATTAGGTTTCAATAATGCACTTAGTGAAAACATTGCGGATAAACTACCTGCATACAGAGAATCAAATTATTTAGAAATGTCATATGAACAGCTTGCTGAGGTTAATCCAGAAAGATTAATTATAATGATTGATGAAAATAATGATGAAGATTTAAACAAATTACAAAACAGTAATCAATGGGACCAACTTGATGCTGTAAAAAATAATACTGTTCATTTCGTAAATAGAGATGAATGGTCAAAACTGCGTGGCTTATTTGCCTCTGAAGATATTGCAAAAACTTTAGCTAATCTTAAAGAATAATGTATCTTTACAATTGTATTATCAGTTTACTCGTTTTTTAAAATTAGTTATAAATGATGATATTAATTATAAAAATAGTTAGTTATTTAAGAT
>NZ_PPRL01000083.1 GCF_002902235.1 Staphylococcus ureilyticus | reverse complement strand
GAGCGACATTAGCGTTATCATCATTCTGATCTGCTACGTTAGTGCTGTCGTCTTTACTTTCATTAGTGTTGGAAGCCGTACTGTTATCGTTTGTAGAATCAGAAGTTGATTCGTCAGAAGTGACCTCAGAGTCAGCAACCTCAGAATCATCATCATCTTGAGCGACATTAGCGTTATCATCATTCTGATCTGCTACGTTAGTACTGTCGTCT
>NZ_PPRL01000082.1:21955-43174 GCF_002902235.1 Staphylococcus ureilyticus | reverse complement strand
AGATTATTTCATGATATAATAATATTGAAGTTGCAGTATGATTTATTCAAATTATTATTTTTATAATAATGCTTATTTCATATCATGCATCATAATTATTTTTTGTAACTTAAAATCTAATAGGATAAAATAATAGAAACGAATATATTTGTAAAGGAGCAACTATATGCCTGGAATTATTCAAATAGATGACATCAATGAAGCGCAAGCACTCATTGGTAACAATGATGAAAATCTAAAATCAATAGAAGAGGGATTTGATGTCATAATACATGCTCGAGGACAAGAAATAGCCGTTAAAGGTGAAAAAGTTGAGCATGTAGAACAAGCAGAATCAGTACTAATTAATTTATTGAAAGTCATACAGCAAGGCGTTACAATATCGCTCAAAGATGTAGAAGCTGCTGTTAAAATGGCAAAAAATGGTACGATTCATTACTTATTAGATTTATATGAGGACGAAATTACTAAAGATGCGTTTGGTAAAACAATACGAGCTAAAACTATGGGACAAAGACTTTACGTAAATGCTATGTATCATAATGACTTGGTATTTGGTGTTGGACCAGCAGGTACTGGGAAAACATTTTTAGCTGTTGTTTATGCTGCCAAGCAATTACGAAAGGGTAATGTTAAACGTATCGTCTTGACTAGACCTGCAGTAGAAGCTGGGGAATCATTAGGATTCTTACCTGGTGATTTGAAGGAGAAAGTTGATCCTTATTTACGTCCATTATATGATGGTTTAAATACCGTTTTAGGAAGAGAACAAACTGCTAGATTTATCGAGCGTGGTGTTATAGAAATAGCACCGTTAGCATATATGCGAGGGAGAACGCTTGATGATGCATTTGTTATTTTAGATGAAGCACAAAACACTACACATGCTCAAATGAAAATGTTCTTAACAAGGTTAGGTTTTGGGTCGAAAATGGTTGTGACCGGTGATAAGACACAGATTGATTTACCTAAAGGTGTTAAAAGTGGTCTTAAAGAAGCAATAGCAAAGTTACACAATGTAAAAGGTTTAAGTATCCATCATTTAGACCAAAACGATGTTGTGCGTCATCCACTTGTAAGTAAAATAATTGATCGCTATGAGGGAGAAGAGTAAATGTTCACAATAGATTTTAATGATCATACTGAATTAGTCGATAAAAAATGGTTTAAGCAAATAGACGACCTTCTTACTTTTGCAAAAGAACAAGAAGGCATAGAAAATGATGCCGAATTATCTGTGACATTTGTAGATAAAGTGGAAATTCAACAAATTAATAAAATGTATCGAGATAAAGATAAAGCGACAGATGTAATATCCTTTGCATTAGAGGAAGATGAACCTGAAATCAGTGGGTTAGATATACCAAGAGTACTCGGCGATATTATCATATGCACTGAAGTTGCTCAATCACAAGCAGATGCATATGGACACTCTTTTGAAAGAGAACTTGGTTTTCTCGCGCTTCATGGCTTTTTACATTTATTGGGTTATGATCATATAGATGAAGCTGATGAAAAGATAATGTTTGGTCGACAAGATGAAATTTTAAATGCTTATGGATTGCCAAGAGATTAGAGATAGTTATGAAACGTTTTAAGTACGCTTTTCAAGGTTTACTGGTCCTCTTTAACAAAGATAAAAAGTTTTTAATCCATATTATTTTTGCATGTTTTGCAATTTTACTGAGTTTTTATTTAAAAATAAATATAGTTGAATGGTTTTTAATCATTATCGCTATAGGATTTGTGTTAACTTTTGAAGCCATGAATACAGCACTAGAATATGTAGTGGATTTGATTACAGATGAATATCATGAACTTGCAAAGAAAGCTAAAGACACTGCAGCTGCTAGTGTTATGCTTGCTTCGTTAATTGCGTTGGTAATAGGACTTATTGTTTTTTTACCATATTTTATAAAATAGAAAATACGATTTTTAATCTATCTATATATTAAGCAACATTTAGTTTGGAAAAATACTATAATAATTAAAAATTGAATAGGAGTGTTAAATTATGGCTTACCAACCCGATTATTTCAAGGAAGTAAGAACAGCACAAAGCAAAGCTTATGCGCCATACAGTAATTTTAAAGTAGGTGCGTATTTAATTACGAAAGATGGTAAAACTTATCACGGCGCAAATGTAGAAAATGCCGCTTATCCATTGGGTATATGTGCAGAAAGATCAAGTCTAGTTGCAGCTATTGCTGATGGATATCGACCTGGCGATTTTGAATCCATCACTGTAACCGTTGATGCAGAAACACCTTCTTCGCCATGCGGTTCTTGTAGACAGGTTTTAAAAGAACTTTGTGATGACGAAATGCCTGTATATATGACTAATCACAAAGGTGACATGATTCAATCTACAGTTAGTGATTTATTACCTCTAGGATTTTCTGGAAAGGATTTAAAATAATGACAGCACATAAATCAGGATTTGTAACAATAATTGGTAGACCTAATGTAGGTAAATCTACCTTTGTTAATCGCGTCATCGGACATAAAATTGCTATTATGTCTGATAAAGCACAAACGACAAGAAATAAAATTCAAGGTGTCATGACTCAAGAAGATGCACAAATTATTTTTTTAGATACACCGGGTATACACAAACCTAAACATAAATTAGGCGACTATATGATGCGTGTTGCAACAAATACACTATCTGAAATTGATGCCATTATGTTTATGGTTAATGTTAATGAAGATATTGGTCGAGGCGATGAATACATAATGGAAATGTTGAAATCAGTCAAGACACCAGTGTTTTTAGTGTTAAATAAAATTGACCTCGTTCATCCGGATGAGCTCATGCCAAGAATAGAAAAATATAAAAAATATATGAATTTCACCGAAATTGTCCCTATATCTGCTTTAGAAGGATTAAATGTTGAGCATTTTATCAATGTTATTAAATCATATTTACCTGAAGGGCCAAAATACTATCCGGATAATCAAATTTCTGATCACCCAGAACAGTTTGTAGTGAGCGAACTCATTCGTGAAAAAATATTACACCTAACGAATGAAGAAATTCCACATGCGATAGGCGTCAATGTTGATCGTATGATTAAAGAAGATGAAGAACGCGTGAGGATTGAAGCAACGATTTTTGTAGAACGTGATTCACAAAAAGGAATAGTGATTGGTAAAGGTGGTAAAAAACTTAAAGAAGTAGGGAAAAGAGCACGTCAAGATATTGAAGGCTTGTTGGGGTCTAAAGTGTACTTAGAACTATGGGTAAAAGTTCAAAAAGATTGGCGAAATAAAGTAAACTTTATTCGTCAAATGGGCTATTTAGAAGATCAAGATTAAGTTGAGAGTCGGTGAGCTAAAATGTTAATCAAACAAAAAGGTATCATTATTAAAACGGTTGATTATGGCGAATCCGATAAAATTATTACAATTTTAAATGAATACGGTGCAAAAATTCCACTTATGGTTCGCCGTGCCAAAAAGAGTAAGAGTGGTTTGCAAGCTAATACGCAATTATTTGTTTATGGTTTGTTTATTTATTCTAAATGGAAAGGCATGGGAACTTTAAGTTCAGTAGATGTCATCGATCAAAATTATCATCTTCGATTAGATATTTATGAGAGTAGTTATGCTAGTTTATGTACTGAAACGATAGATCGATCTATTGATAATGATGAACTGTCACAGTTTAGCTACGAATTATTACATTTTGTATTAGATAAAATTAAAAGTGGTGTATCCGCACAGTTGATGTCGGTAATTGTATTAATTAAATCAATGTCAAAGTTTGGGTTTAGCGCAATTTTCAATCATTGTGTGGTCACTGGTGATGATGACCAAGCTAAACTCATTGGTTATAGTTTTAAATTTGATGGTGCAATTTCAAATCATGCAAAATCTCAAGATCCAAATGCTTTACTACTATCCAATAAAACGCTTTACTTATTAGATGTGTTACAAAATTTACCTATAAGTAAAATGAACGCCTTGAGTATTCATCAAGATATTATTAATGAAATGTCGCAATTAATGATAATGTTATATAGTGAATATGCAGGTATGTATTTCAAAAGTCAAAAGCTTATTAATCAATTACAAAGATTAGATCATTCAAATTAATGAAATATAGTCAAAATTAATGAGAAATAAAATTTTATGAGTAAAAAAACGTCAATTTCTATAAATTATATAGAAATTGACGTTTTCATTTTGTACTACTATTTTCAAAGTATAACTTGAAAAAGTGAAATTAAAATTTCACTTTTTCAGTTAAGAAACTTTCTAATTCAGCAATCGGCATACGTACTTGTTCCATCGTATCTCTGTCACGTACAGTTACTTGTTGATCTTCTAGTGAATCAAAGTCAAATGTTATACAGTATGGTGTACCGATTTCATCTTGACGGCGGTAACGTTTACCAATTGATTGTGATTCATCAAAATCAATTGCAAAGTTAGCACTTAATTGTTCAAATATTTTAATTGCATCACCAGATAATTTTTTACTTAATGGTAAAACAGCAGCTTTATAAGGTGCTAATGCAGGGTGGAAGTGTAATACAGTTCTTGAATCCTTACTACCTTCAACACCTTCTTCAGCATATGCATCGCAAAGGAATGCTAATGTGACACGGTCTGCACCAAGTGATGGTTCAATACAATATGGAAGGTATTTTTCGCCAGTTTCTTGATCATGATATTGGAAATCTTCACCAGAATGTTCACTGTGTTGTTTTAAATCATAATCTGTTCTACTTGCAATACCCCATAATTCTCCCCAACCGAATGGGAAACGATATTCTATGTCAGTTGTTGCATTTGAGTAGTGGGATAATTCGTCTGCATCATGGTCACGTAAACGCGTAGCCGATTCACTTAAATTTAAGTCTTTTAACCATTGGCTAGCAAAAGTTTTCCAATAATTTTGCCATTCTATTTCTTCACCAGGTTTACAGAAAAATTCTAATTCCATCTGTTCAAATTCACGTGTTCTAAAGATGAAGTTACCAGGTGTAATTTCATTACGGAATGATTTACCGATTTGACCAATCCCGAATGGCAATTTTTTACGCATTGTACGTTGAACATTTTTGTAATTAACGAAAATACCTTGCGCAGTTTCAGGACGTAGGAAAATTTCATTTGTAGAATCTTCCGTCACACCTTGGAAAGTTTTGAACATTAAGTTAAATTGACGAATATCTGTCCAATTAGCAGTTCCACTTACAGGGCAAACAATACCTTCTTCATCAATAATACGTTTCATTTCATCGAAACTTAAACCATCGGCTACGAAATTTTCGTCTCCTTTTTCATTCGCCATGTAGTCTTCTATTATTTTATCTGCACGATAACGAATTTTACTATCTTTATTGTCTATCATTGGATCGTTAAAGTTTCCTAAATGACCAGATGCTTCCCAAGTTTTTGGATTCATTAAAATTGCTGCATCAATCCCTACATTATATGGAGATTGCGTGATAAATTTTTGCCACCATGCTTTTTTAATATTATTTTTTAATTCTACACCTAATGGACCATAGTCCCACGTATTTGATAAACCACCATAAATATCACTACCAGGGAATACAAATCCTCTGTGTTTTGCTAACTGAACAATTGTTTCCATATCTTTTGCCAAAAAAAACACTCCTTTTAACATAAAAACGCCCCAAGACAAAGAAAAAGCAAAAACTTAATCATTGCCTTGGGACGAGTTAATTATTTTTAATCACATATAATTATGTGTTTTTAATAAATTATTATTAACCCGCGGTTCCACCCAATTTAGTGTGTACACTCGCCTTTGAAACTTCTTTTTAAATTTTTAGCCAATTGTTATGTTAAGCTTTCACCACCCTTAACTCGCTTTAAATATAATTTTAATGTATTGGTTGATTATTAGCAAGTAAATATATGTATTTGTAGCAATTTATAATTCAATGTATAATTAAATGTAATGAGTAAAGGGGTGAAGTCTTATAGAACTGAATAAAAGACAACAACAAATTGTTGATATTGTCAAAAATAATGGACCTATTACTGGTGAACATATAGCAGAACATCTTAGTCTTACAAGAGCGACCTTGAGACCAGATTTAGCAATACTTACAATGTCTGGTATTTTAGAAGCACGCCCACGCGTAGGCTACTACTATTCTGGAAAACCCAAAAATAAATTAATTGCTGATCAATTAAAACAATATATTGTTAAAGATTATGCGTCACACCCTGTAGTAGTGAAAAGTGAAATGTCAGTTTACGATGCAATTTGTACTATATTTCTAGAGGATGTTAGTACGTTATTTGTTATAAATAATGAAGGAGATTTTATAGGCGTTTGTTCTCGGAAGGATTTATTACGTGCTTCGATGATAGGTAAGGATATACATACTATGCCTGTTAATATTATAATGACTCGTATGCCTAATTTAAGCTTTGTATTGGAAGACGAACGTGTCATATTTGCTGCAAACCTAATGATTGAAAAGGAAATTGATTCTTTACCAATTGTGAATAAAAAAGAAAATGGAAAATATGAAGTGAAGGGCCGTATTTCTAAAACATCAATTACTAAAATTTTTGTCTCTTTACTAAATGAATAGGTGGTATGTATTAAATGGAAAATATTAAAATTATTGTTGCTTCTGACTCAGTAGGTGAAACAGCTGAACTTGTGGCAAGAGCTTGTATTTCACAATTCAACCCAAATCAATGTGAAAGTGAAATTAGTAGATATCCGTATATAGAAGCTTTAGAAAACGTAGATGAGGTAATCTCAGTTGCTAAAGATACTGAAGCGATAGTTGTTTATACATTAGTTAAACCAGAAATAAGAAAGTATATGGAAGCAAAAATAAAAGAATTTCAAATTAAATCTGTAGATATTATGGGCCCATTGATGAATATATTATTAGATAAAATAGATGAGCAACCATATTTTGAACCCGGACTCGTGCACCAATTAGATGAAGCATATTTTAAAAAAATTGACGCTATAGAATTTGCAGTAAAATACGATGACGGTAAAGACCCAAAAGGTCTAGATAAAGCTGATATCGTTCTATTGGGCATATCTAGAACTTCAAAAACGCCTCTTTCACAGTATCTTGCACATAAAAGTTATAAGGTGATGAATATTCCTATTGTGCCAGAAGTCACACCTCCAGATAATTTATTTAATGTTGATACTTCAAAATGTATTGCCTTAAAGATAAGTGAGGATAAATTAAATCGCATCAGAAAAGAAAGATTAAAGCAATTAGGCTTAGGTGATAGTGCAAGATATGCTACCGAGCAACGTATTGAAGAAGAATTAAATTATTTCAATGAATTAGTTGAAAAAATTGGATGTCCTGTTATAGACGTAACTGATAAAGCGATTGAAGAAACTGCAAATGATATCATAAGTATCATTGAGCAAAACAGTTTCTTAAAATAAGAATTTCTATTATAATATTATAACTACTGTCTAATAGGTGATAATTTTGCGAATTGAACAAGCAACCATTAATGAAATAAAAGAGAAAACAGATATTCTCGATTTAGTAAGTGAATACGTTAAATTAGAAAAAAGAGGGCGCAATTACATTGGGTTGTGTCCTTTTCATGATGAAAAAACACCGTCGTTTACAGTTTCTGAAGATAAACAAATTTGCCATTGCTTTGGTTGTAAAAAAGGAGGAAACGTCTTTCAATTCACTCAAGAAATTAAAGACGTTTCTTTTACTGAAGCTGTAAAGTTATTAGGTGAACGTGTAAATGTTGAAGTGGAAACACCGCAAGCAACATCAGAACAGCATACTAATCATCAAATTGCTTCTGAAGATTTGCAAATGATTGAAATGCATGAATTAATGCAAGATTACTATCATTATGCATTAAAAAAAACCGTTGAAGGAGAAAAAGCGTTAAACTATTTAAAAGAACGTGGGTTTACAGATGAACTCATAGATCGTCGGAAAATAGGTTATTCACCTAAAAATGCACATTTTTGCCATGACTTTTTACAGAAAAAAGGTTATGATATTCAATTAGCATATGAAGCGGGTTTATTGTCTAGGAATGAAGAGAATTTCAGCTATTATGATCGGTTCAGGGATCGAATTATGTTTCCATTATCAAATGCACAAGGTCGAACAGTTGGTTATTCAGGAAGAACATATACAAATCAAGAGCCTAAATATCTCAATAGTCCTGAAACACCGATATTTCAAAAAAGAAGATTGTTATACAACGTTGATCAAGCTAGAAAAGCAATTCGTAAAAATGATGAAATTATACTACTTGAAGGTTTTATGGATGTGATAAAAGCTGATTACGCAGGATTGCATCAAGTTGTAGCAAGTATGGGAACTCAGATTTCACAAGAACATATCGCATTTATGAAAAAACTCACTTCAAATGTGACATTAATGTTTGATGGAGATTTTGCGGGTAGTGAGGCCACTTTAAAATCTGGTCAAATATTATTGCAACAAGGATTTAATGTATTTGTAGTTCAACTACCAAAAAACATGGACCCGGATGAGTATATTGGAAAACACGGTGCAGATGCGTTTAATTATTTTGTGGAACATGAAAAAAAAGCATTTATTCTTTATAAAGTCCATATGCATCAAGAAGAAATAGAAAATAATGATTTAGCATATGAAAGGTATTTAAAAGAAATCACAAATGATATTTCATTAATGAAGTCATCGATTTTACGCAAAAAGATATTGCAAGACGTGTCAGAATTGTTTAAAGTAAGCATGGATAGTTTAAATAATGAAGTAGGACTACGTGAAGATTATTATCAACCACAGTCATATCAAATGCCTAGTGTGCCACAATTCACTCATTTAAATAAGCAAGAAAAAGCAGAACGTGCTTTATTAAAACATTTTATGAATGATAAGGATATTTTTTTAAATTATCATAAATTACTTCAAACAGAAGACTTTACAAATCAGTATTTTAAGCGTATATTTAATGTTTTACATGAGTTTTATTCTGAGAATGATACGTTTAATATTAGTGATGTTTTACAATATATCGATACAAATGACATTAAAGAAGCATTTATATCATTGGATAACTATTTGATAAATGAAGAACCATATGAACATGAAATCGATGATTATTTAGACACACTTTTAACAAATAGAAATGAAGAAACGATTGAATCGCTTAATCAAAAGTTACGGGAGGCTTCTAGATTAGGTGATTTAGAGTTGCAGAAATATTACCTAGAAAAAATTGTAAACTTCAATAAAAATAGAATGAATTAAATTAAAAATGAATATATCTGTAGATTATTGGGTTTAACAACTTGAATAAACCGTATGATTTATGGGTAGATAGTATTAAGATTATCTATCAAATGATATCATGGTTTCAAGTTGATATTATATTCGGGAGGCCTTTTCATGTCTGGAAATAAAGTTATACTTAAAAAGCAAACAATAGACCCATCTCTAACTTTAGAAGATGTAAAAAAACACTTAATTGAAAAAGGTAAAAAAGAAGGGCATCTTAGTCATGAAGAAATTGCAGAGAAATTGCAAAACTTCGAGATGGATTCTGATCAAATGGACGAACTATTTGATCAATTAACAGATAACGATATCAGTTTGGTAAACGAAAAAGATAGTTCTGACAAAGATGCAAAATTAAATCCTAATGATTTAAGTGCTCCTCCAGGTGTTAAAATTAATGACCCTGTTCGTATGTATCTTAAAGAAATCGGACGTGTCGATTTATTAAATGCGCAAGAAGAAATAGAATTGGCGAAAAGAATTGAACAAGGTGACGAAGTTGCTAAGTCAAGATTAGCTGAAGCAAACTTGCGTTTAGTAGTCAGTATAGCCAAAAGATATGTTGGTCGTGGCATGCTTTTCTTAGATTTAATTCAAGAAGGTAATATGGGCTTAATAAAAGCAGTTGAAAAGTTCGATTTTAATAAAGGATTTAAATTTTCAACATATGCGACATGGTGGATACGTCAAGCAATAACACGTGCTATTGCAGACCAAGCTCGTACAATACGTATTCCAGTGCATATGGTAGAAACAATTAATAAATTAATCCGTGTACAAAGACAATTATTACAAGATTTAGGTCGTGATCCAGCACCAGAAGAAATTGGTGAGGAAATGGATTTACCACCAGAAAAAGTAAGAGAAATATTAAAAATAGCTCAAGAGCCAGTTTCATTAGAAACACCAATTGGTGAAGAAGATGACAGTCACTTAGGTGATTTTATTGAAGACCAAGAAGCCCAAAGTCCATCTGATCATGCAGCTTATGAATTATTAAAAGAACAACTGGAAGATGTCTTAGATACATTAACAGATAGAGAAGAAAATGTACTGCGCTTACGTTTTGGACTTGATGATGGAAGAACACGTACACTAGAAGAAGTAGGCAAAGTCTTCGGCGTTACGAGAGAACGTATTCGTCAAATTGAAGCTAAAGCATTGAGAAAATTAAGACATCCGAGTAGAAGTAAACGTCTTAAAGACTTTATGGACTAATTTTTCAGCTCTTTTGTACCTAGTCGTACAAAAGAGCTTTTTACATTTACATAGAGGAGCGCTTTTATGGTTATATTAAATCAAAGATTAAAAAAAGTAAGTACATATATAATAGGTGATTGTTTAGCGGATATTGGTTCAGACCATGCATACCTTCCGATTTATGCGATTGAAAACAATTTAGTCAAAAATGCAATTGCTGGAGAAGTTATCAAAGGACCGTTTGAAGCTTCGAAAAAAAATGTTGTGGAACATGAGTTAAGTAATCATGTCGATGTTAGACTAGGTGATGGATTGTCGATATTACAGTCAAATGATCAAGTTAATTCCATCACTATATGTGGTATGGGTGGACCGTTAATAGCTAAAATACTTGAAGAAGGTAAAGAGAAATTAACTGCCCATCCGAGACTTATTTTACAAAGTAATATACAATCTAGTGCGATTAGAAATTTGTTAGATTCCATGCATTACAAGATTATTGAAGAAGTTATTTTAGAAGAAAAAGGGCATATATATGAAATAATAGTGGCAGATTATTTTGAACAACAAACACAAACACTTACTAAATCAGAAATAAAGTTTGGACCGATTTTATTAAAAAAGAAACATGAATTATTTTTTAAAAAATGGGAAAGAGAACGACAGGCATTACAAAAAATCAAAGATCAATTGAACACTGAAAAACATCGTGAACGGTTAAATGAAATCAACAACGAAATCAATTTAATTAATGAGGTGTTGTAAATGAAAATTAAAACGTTACTCCAAGTAATAAATCAGCATGTACCATTTGAAACTGCAGAGTCATGGGATAATGTCGGCTTGTTAATCGGAGACGAATCTGCTGAAATTTCAGGTGTTTTAACCGCGCTAGATTGTACCAATGAAATTGTTGATGAAGCAATAAACCAAGGTTTCAATACAATTATTTGTCATCATCCACTCATATTTAAAGGTGTTAATAATATCATTCAACAAGAAGGCTATGGTGCTATCTTACGAAAATTAATTAAAAATGATATTAATTTAATTGCTTTACATACAAATTTGGATGTTTATCCAAAAGGTGTTAATGCAATGTTAGCAGAAAAGCTTCAATTGAAGAACCAACATATTTTAAATCCAGAAACTTTAAAATACTATAAGGTACAAGTGTTTATACCTGAAGAGAATCTTAAAACATTTAAAGATGCATTGAGTGATGCAGGATTAGCTGAAGAAGGAAATTATAAATATTGTTTCTTTGAAAGTTCAGGGAATGGACAATTCAAGCCTACTGGTAGTGCCAACCCACATATTGGCTCAATAGATAAAATTGAAGAAGTAAAAGAATTTAAATTAGAATTTATGATTGAAACATATCAAAAAGATTTAGCAGAAGAATTAATTAAAAATAATCATCCATACGAAACACCAGTTTTTGATTTTATAAAAATGGAAAAAGAAGCGAATTATGGTTTAGGTATAATTGGTGATTTAGAATCCGAGATGGATATATCTACATTTGTGAAGCATGTCAAAGCGAATTTGGCAATGCCAAGTGTGAGATATGTTGGTAATTTAGATCAAATTATTAAGAAGGTTGCGATTATTGGTGGTTCCGGTATTGGATTTGAGACTCAAGCCGCTCAACAAGGTGCAGATATCTTTATCACTGGTGATATTAAACATCATGAAGCATTAGATGCAAAAACTGCTGGTATTAACTTATTAGATATTAACCATTATAGTGAATATGTAATGAAAGATGGTTTGTGTAATTTATTAATAGATTGGTTTAACCCAGATGATATTACTTTTGAAATTAAGGCATCTAACCTCAACACAGATCCATTTAATTATTTATAATTGCCATGCATGTTACTATCAAGAAATAAAATTTATTTTAGTCAACTGCTAGTAATCTTTTTCTAGGCTGTGCATCCTTATGTTCCAGCTACACTTACATTTAAATTATATTTGATGACTGCCAATTTAGTATAAAATAATTAGTTCAAAATCGTTTGCGAATGCTTTATAATAGAAAAGATGAAGATTTAAGGAGGCCAAATCATGGCAAATCACCCATTCGATAAGTTTAATTTAGACCCAAGTTTAATCGACGCGGTACGAAATTTGAACTTTAATCAACCTACAGAAATACAAAATAGAGTTATTCCAAAAATATTAAAACAAGTAAACATAATTGGACAATCTCAGACAGGCACTGGAAAATCCCATGCCTTTTTATTACCACTGATACATTTAATAAATGTCGATATTAAAGAACCACAGGCAATCATCGTCGCTCCAACAAGGGAATTAGCGCAACAGCTATTTGATGTCGCTAGTCATTTAGCTGATTACAAAGGTGATTTATCTGTTAAACTTTTTATTGGTGGCACAGATATAGAAAAAGATAGACAACGCGCTAAGAATCAACCACAACTTATTATAGGAACACCAACTCGGATAAACGATTTAGCTAAACATGGAGATTTGCATGTGCATTTGGCTTCTTATTTAGTTGTGGACGAAGCTGATTTAATGATTGATTTAGGATTAATAGAAGAGGTAGACTACATTGCTACACGTTTAGATGAAGACTCCCATATAGCTGTGTTTAGCGCTACTATTCCTAAATCATTACATCCATTTTTAAATAAATATTTAGAAAATCCTGAATACGTCGAAATTGAAAATGTTCAAAAAAATAAAAAAAATATTGAATTCTATTTAATTCCGACAAAGGGTGAGGCAAAGATAGAAAAAACAATAAAACTCATTGATATTTTAAATCCATATCTATGTATTATATTTTGTAATAGTCGTGATAATGCAAACGAACTTGCAGACCAGTTAAATGCAGCAGGTTTAAAATTAGGTATGATACATGGTGGTTTAACGCCAAGAGAGCGTAAACAACAAATGAAGCGTATTCGCAACTTAGAATTTCAATATGTTATTGCAAGTGACTTAGCATCGCGTGGAATAGATATTGAAGGCGTAAGCCACGTGATTAACTTTGATGTACCAAATGATATCGATTTCTTCACGCATCGTGTTGGCCGTACAGGTAGAGGGCAATACAAGGGCGTGGCGATTACCTTATATAGCCCTGAAGAAGAAGAAAACATAGCGTTAATAGAACAACGAGGTTATCAATTTGAAAATGTTGATATAAAAAATGATGAGTTATCACCAATTAAAGCACACAATACACGTCAATCACGTAAGAATAAAGATGATCATTTAACAAATGAATTAAAAAATAAAGTGAAGAGAAATAAGAAAAAAGTAAAACCTGGCTATAAGAAAAAATTCCAACGTGATCTTGAACATTTAAAACGTCAAGAGCGTAAAAAATACAGTAAGAAACAAAATCGTCAAGCCAGAAAAAATAAATAAAGGATTGGTGACTACTATGTTATTAGGATCTCATGTATCTATGAATGGTAAAAAAATGTTGGCAGGTTCAGCTGAAGAAGCACATAAATTCGGTGAATCTACTTTTATGATTTATACAGGTGCACCACAAAATACAAGAAGAAAGCCAATAGAAGAGCTAAATATTGATCAGGGACAAGAATTAATGCAAACGTACGGTCTTTCAAATATTGTAGTACATGCACCTTATATAATAAATATTGCAAATACTGTCAAACCACATGTGTTTAACCTAGGCGTAGAATTTTTACAAAGTGAAATTGAAAGAACGCAAGCCATTGGTGCCAAAGACATAGTATTGCACCCTGGCTCACATGTAGGAGAAGGTGCTGACGTTGGTATTAATAAAATCATAGAAGGTCTAAATGAAGTGCTGACGAATGACAATAATGTACGCATTGCACTTGAAACAATGGCTGGCAAAGGTTCAGAAATTGGGAGAAATTTTGAAGAAATCGCTCGAATTATAGATGGTGTCAAACATAATGAACGTTTATCTGTGTGTTTCGATACATGTCATACTCATGATGCAGGCTATAATGTAAAAGAAGATTTTGATGGTGTGTTGAATGAATTTGATAAGATAATAGGCATAGATAGAATACAAGTTGTTCATGTAAATGATAGTAAAAATGATATTGGTGCTCATAAAGATAGACACGAAAATATAGGTTTTGGTTATATCGGATTTGATGCCTTAAATTATATCGTTCATCATGATACGTTTAAAAATATTCCCAAAATACTTGAAACACCCTATGTTGGTGAAGATAAAAAGAATAAAAAACCACCTTATAAATTTGAAATTGAAATGCTTAAACAACAACAATTTGATCCAAGTTTAAAGGATAAAATTTTAATGCAATAATATTAAAAAAATGAATTATAATCAAAAATGTGAAAAAATAGATAAATGTATTTAAAGGATGACATAGTGAACTCAATTCAAAATGAGTCTCTATATCATCCTTTTTTGTTAATTCGTAAACATTACTATTTACATAATTGTTTGCAAGTTGTATAGTATAGAACGAGGTGAAAAGATGACTACTCCAGTGTTCGAATTAAAAAACATCGATTATTATTTTGAAAACAAAAAAGTATTAGAAAATATTAATATTAAAATTAATAAAGGACAATTTTTGGCTATAGTTGGACCTAATGGTGCCGGTAAATCAACTTTGCTAAAAATTATTTTAGGATTGTTACCGTTGCAAAAAGGTGAAATACTTGTAGATGGTAATGTATATAATGGAAAACAATCTTTATACAAGATTAGTTATGTTTCACAAAAAGCTCAAGCTTTTAAAGCAGGTTTTCCTGCAAGTGTTAAAGAAGTCGTTATGAGTGGACTAACGAAACGTAAAAAGTTATTTCAGTGGTTTAATAAAAATGATGAAAATAAAGTGGAAGCCGTATTAAATCGATTGAATATAGGCCATTTAATTAATAAAAATATTGCAGAATTATCAGGTGGACAACAACAACGTGTATTAATTGCACGAGCATTGATAAGTAACCCTTCAGTCCTTATATTAGATGAACCAACTAACGGTATAGATGCAAAACACGTCAGTGAATTCTATGAAACACTAGAAACTTTAAAAAATGAAGGCGTAACTATCATTTTGGTTACGCATGATATAGGTGTCGTGGCTGATACTGCTACAGAAGTAGCATGTTTAAACAAGCATCTGCATTTTCATGGCACGACAGAGGATTTTAAATCGTTAGATGAGGTAGAAATATCTAAAATATACGGTCATCCTATACAATTTGTAGATCACCAACATAATAGGGAGTGTTGTTCATCATGATTGAGGCATTATTAAATTTTGATTTTATGAGATACTCTCTATTAAGTGGTATTTTGATTGGTTTTATTGCCCCATTAATTGGTGCATTTATTGTTGTACGAAGGCTATCATTAATTGCAGATGCTTTAAGTCACGTTACACTTGGTGGTATCTCATTCGGGATGTTTTTTGTGACTATTGCACCCGCACTAACTTTTATTAATCCAATGTGGTTTGGGATATTGTTTGCAATCATTGGTGCGTTATTGATTGAAAAACTTAGAACATCGTATAGTAATTATCAAGAAATTGCGATCCCTATTATAATGAGTGCAGGCATAGCATTAAGTGCCATTTTTATTTCGCTTGCAGATGGTTTTAATCAAGAAATTGTTGGATTATTATTTGGATCAATCAGTGCTGTAACTATCAGCGATTTATCAACTATTATCGCAATCGTTATTATTGTATTAGCATTTATATTGTTATTTTACAAGGAATTATTCATTCTTTCATTCGATGAAGAATATAGTAAAGTTATAGGTATTCCGAAATGGATACAATTTTTATTTATTATTATCGTCGCAATGGTCATATCTGCATCTATGAGAGTCGTAGGTATTTTATTAGTAAGTGCATTAATTACATTACCGATAGCTATAGCAATGCGTATGACAAAAGGATTCAAACAACTTATTATATTAAGCGTGTTAATTGGTGAATTTTCAGTTATAGCAGGGCTAGTATTAGCATTTTATATGAATATTTCTCCTGGAGGCGTAATTGTCGTATTACTTGTACTTTTATTAGCAATGATGATGTCATATCAAAAGTTTAAATTAAAAACTGTGAAAGGGGCTATTAATAATGAAAATAGATGAAGCAATTAATATTCTAAAAGCAGAAGGACACAAGTATACAAATAAAAGAAAAGATATGATAAATGTTTTTATAGAAGAAGATAAATACATTAACGCAAAATATATACAGCAAAAATTAGACAAAGATTATCCAGGTATCTCATTTGATACAATATATCGAAATTTACATTTATTTAAAGATTTAGGTATCGTTGAGGGTACTGAACTCGACGGTGAAATGAAGTTTAGAATAGCATGTACAGACCACCACCATCATCACTTTATTTGTGAATCATGTGGTGATACAAAAATAATTGATTTCTGTCCAATTGAACAGATAAAGACTTTCTTACCAAAAGTCGATATTCACACACACAAATTAGAAGTATATGGCATATGTGAAGCTTGTCAGCATGCTTAAAATTTTTAGAGTGTATCTAATGTAAAATAGCACCTATCGACGTTTATTACTAAAAAGTTTCCTTCTAAATATAGGTCATTAGTCTGAATTTTATTGAATTTTTAAAATACTTTGTCCTTTATGTTTAAAATCCACTATTTTGAGATATAATAGTAAAGGAACTAAAGATAACAAATATAATTTTATGACTTTTGAATAAGTTTGTAAGCATATTCATTGTTGTAATCATTTTTAGTTGTTATGCTTTATTTACAGATTAATTAGGAGGATGATTATTTATGGCTTTTGAATTACCAAATTTACCTTATGGTTCTGACGCATTAGAACCACATATTGATCAACAAACAATGGAAATCCACCATGACAAACATCATAACACTTATGTTACTAAATTAAATGCAGCAATTGAAGGTACTGATTTAGAATCTAAATCAATTGAAGAAATTGTAGCAAATTTAGACAGTGTACCAGAAAATATTCAAACAGCTGTTAGAAATAATGGTGGTGGACACTTAAACCATTCATTATTCTGGGAATTATTAACTCCAAACTCTGAAGAAAAAGGAACTGTAGTTGATAAAATTAAGGAACAATGGGGTTCTTTAGATGCATTTAAAGAAGAATTTGCAGATAAAGCTGCAGCTCGTTTTGGTTCAGGTTGGGCTTGGCTAGTTGTTAATAATGGCAATTTAGAAATTGTTACAACTCCAAACCAAGATAACCCATTAACTGAAGGTAAAACACCTATCTTAGGCTTAGACGTTTGGGAACATGCTTATTATCTTAAATACCAAAACAAACGTCCAGAATATATTAGTGCTTTCTGGAACGTTGTAAATTGGGAAAAAGTTGATGAATTATATAACGCTGCTAAATAATTAAGCTTCTATTTTTGACGGCCTTACACAGGTCGTCATTTTTTTATTTAAAATAATAGAAATCTGCATCAATTTCATATATCATTTAAAGTGATCACTTTTGAATAGAGGTATGTTGTTTTGCTAAAAAGATTAAAGGAAAAATCAAACGATGAGAAAATAAGAAATACGATGAATAAAAGAATAAGCTTTGTGTTTGGTCTAATTGTATTTATTTTTGCAATAATTGTCTTACGATTAGGTTATTTGCAAATTGCACAAGGCTCTCATTATAAACAATTAATTAAAAATAGTGAGAATTTAACTGTTAATGAAGCTGTTCCGAGAGGAAGAATTCTCGATAGAAATGGTAAAGTTCTAGTAGATAATGCATCAAAAAAAGCTATCACTTTTTCTCGGGGAAGAAAAACTTCTCAATCAGAGGTTTTAAAAATAGCTACTGATTTATCGAAACTTATAAAAATGGATACCGATAAAATCACAGATCGAGATAAACAAGATTTTTGGATTTTAAAACACCCTAATCAAGCTGACAAATTAATGAAAAAAGAACAAGCGTTGTTAGATGATGGGAGTATTTCACAAGAACAATATGATGAAACGTTACATAAAAAAATTGGAAAGCAACAATTTGATTCATTTTCAGACAAAGATTTACAAGTATTAGCGATATTTAGAGAGATGATGTCAGGTTCTGCATTAGATCCTCAAATGATTAAAAATGAAGATGTTACTGATGAAGAATATGCTGCAGTGTCACAAAAACTTTCTGATTTACCAGGGGTTAATACAACAATGGACTGGGATCGAAAGTATCCATATGATGATACATTACGTGGTATTTTTGGTGATGTCTCTACGACACAAGAAGGTATTCCAAAAGAATTAACAGAACAATATTTGTCTAAAGGTTATTCAAGAAATGATCGTGTAGGAAAATCTTATTTGGAATATCAGTATGATGATATTCTCAAAGGTAAAAAGAAAGAAATGAAATATACAACAGATAAATCAGGAGAAGTTATTGATTCACAAGTGATTCATAAGGGGTCACGCGGAGATGATCTTGTTTTAAGTATTGATATTGATTTGCAAAAGAAAACTGAAGAATATTTAGAAAAACAAATAAGCAAATTACGTAGTGAAGGTGCTAAAGATATGGACAATGCTTTAGTGGTTGTTCAAAATCCGAATAATGGCGATATTTTAGCAATGGCTGGTAAACAAATTGATAAAAATGGTGATTTAACCGATTATGATATCGGAACTTTTACATCACAATACGCTGTTGGATCGTCTGTTAAAGGCGGAACATTACTTGCTGGTTATCAAAATAATGCTATTAATGTGGGCGAAAAAATGGTTGATGAACCATTGAAATTTTCTGGTGGTCTTTCTAAACGTTCATACTTTAACCAAGATGGTAAAGTAACTATAGATGATAAAGAAGCTTTAATGCATTCATCAAACGTATATATGTTTAAAACAGCATTAAAAATAGCAGGTTCACCATACGCGCCAAACATGTCACTACCTACTGATATCTCAGAAGCAGGTCAAAAATTACGAAAAGGACTAAATCAAGTTGGTTTAGGTGTTAAAACAGGTATCGATTTACCAAATGAGACTGGCGGACAAATAGAACCGCTAACAGATAATCCAGGTAATTATTTAGATTTGGCAATTGGACAATATGACACTTATTCACCGTTACAATTATCCCAATATGCTTCTACGATTGCGAACAGTGGTTATAGAATTCAACCACATATTGGTTTAGAAATCAGAAAAGCAACAAATAAAGATTCATTAGGCCCTGTGAAACAAAAAGTAAAGGGCGACGTATTAAATAAAGTTAACAATACATCAGATCAAGTTAAGCAAGTGCAAGAAGGTTTCAAAATGGCATATAATGAAAAAGAAGGTACAGGTTATCAAAGTTTCAATAATACTGTTGTGCCTTCAGCTGGTAAAACTGGTACAGCAGAAGTATTCCAGGACGGCAAACCAAAAGTAAATTCAACTTACGTAGGTTATGCACCAAGTGATAATCCGAAATTAGCATTTTCAATTGTATATACAAATCAACCTGTACCAGAACCTTGGCTTAATGGTGGTGACTTAGGTAGAGATATCATTAACTATTATTTTAAGGAAAAAGATAAAAAATAAAATTCATATAACTCATTTTTAAGTTAAAAACCTATGGGTATGGTATATATGAAAAATAATACTTTTCAATTTTATAACTAAATGGTATGATAAATAAGTCGTATTTTGAAAAGGTAAGGAGGAATTAGCATGCGCGTAAACGTAACACTAGCTTGCACAGAATGTGGGGAAAGAAACTACATCACAACAAAAAATAAACGTACTAATCCTGAACGTATCGAAATGAAAAAACACTGTGCTCGTGATAACAAACATACATTGCACCGTGAAACAAAATAATTAAATTTTTAACCAGATTCTAATTTTAGAATCTGGTTATTTTTTTATTAAAAATATTGAAATGACAGTTTGATGACATAATATATTATTATCGTTATAATAAAAGAGGATATAAAATGGGAAGGTGTCATATATGAGTAAACATAAGTTAAGAAAAGAAACCATAAATAAAATGAAACAATTTTCGGATCAAGATCAAAAATTATCTGCTGATCAATACTTAACACAACAATTAATGAATACATCTGAATATAAATCGGCATATCGTATTGGAGTTGTCCTCTCAATGCAACATGAAGTAGATACTTATCCCATCATTTCGAAAATATTAAATGATGATAAAAAAGTATTTGTACCAGAAACTAATTATAAAAACAAAACAATGTCATTTAAGGAGTTAGATAATTTATCAAATATTGCACCTGACGATAAAGGAATTAATTATGTTACAAGTGACACAGAAATAACAAATGATTTAGACCTATTAATCGTGCCTGGTGTAGTATTTAATAATAAAGGTTATAGAATCGGCTATGGTGGCGGCTATTTTGATAAATTTTTATCACAACATCAGCAGCCAACAATAAGTTTAATTTATGACTTTCAAATAAATAATTTTGAAATAGAAGCACATGATCAACCAGTGCAAAAACTAATTATAGCGACTACAAATTAATGGAGGGAAAAATGATTACAGAAAAGCATTTTTGGAAGTCAATTTATACTTGGATAAAATATTTAAATTATCAAGTTGTGCATCGTAATCAAGATGATACTGAAGTTTGGCTTGCAAATAAAAGAAAGCAATCCGTTGCAATATTTAAATTTGGTGCTAATTCTACACAAGAAGTAAGATTTGATAAAAGTAGAATCCAAGACCATGAAGAA
>NZ_PPRL01000082.1:0-21943 GCF_002902235.1 Staphylococcus ureilyticus | reverse complement strand
TATATATATACCGATAAAACATTTACAAATGAAAATTTAGATGAGCTAAAATCAGTTAAATTCAAAGTGAAAATTTTACGTCAAAAAGAGCATATAGATCAAATAATGCCCAACTTTTTTGTGAAGTTTGTGTTTAATCGCGATGCGAACCATACAAAAGGTTTTTATAAACAAAGAGCATTAAATAATAATCCTATTGAAAAACATATGCTGAAATTTGCACTAGTTACATATTTATTAATAATAATTAATATTATTATCTGGCTTTCGATGGTATTATTGTTAAATCGATTTTCTGATTTAAAACTTTTAGATGTTGGGGGTCTTGTACATTTTAATGTTGTACACGGAGAATGGTACAGACTCATTACATCCATATTTTTACATTATAACTTTGAACATATATTAATGAATATGTTAAGTTTATTTATTTTTGGAAAAATAGTAGAATCTATCGTTGGGCATTGGAGATTTTTAATTATTTATTTTGTTTCTGGTTTGTTTGGTAATTTTGCTTCATTATCTTTTAATACAGACACCGTCTCCGTTGGTGCAAGCGGTGCTATATTTGGTCTGATAGGTGCCATTTTCGCTTTTATGTATATTGGTAAACAATTTAACCAAAAGTTGATTGGTCAATTGCTAATTGTTCTTTTCATCCTAATTGGCGTTTCATTACTAATGCAAAATGTAAATATTGTAGCACATGTTGGTGGATTTATTGGTGGTTTATTGATAACACTTATAGGATATTATTTTAGAATTAATAAAAATAAATTCTGGTTTTTTCTAATTGTAATGATTATTTTATTTATTGCAGCACAAATTAGGATTTTTACGATTCAAGAAGATAATATTTATAATACAATCATTGAAAAAGAAATGAAAAATGGCAATTATAAAAGTGCTGAAGATATGGTACAACATACGGTGAATAAAAGTTATGCTGATGATGAAACATACTACCTAAAAGGATTAATTAATGCGACAACTGATTCAAAATCAGAAGGTATGGCAACATGGGAAAGAGGTTTAAGAAACTTCCCAGATTCTGCATTATTAAATTACCAACTAGCGGTTGCAAATAGGTCCATCGATAACAAAGATAAAGCAAAAAAATACATTAAGTCCGCTTTGAAATTAGATCCAACAAATAATGATTATATAAATTTAAATAAAGAATTGAGCGATGACATTGATTCATGAGATTAATACTTTTTATGATGTTCAACAACTTTTAAAAAAATTTGGTTTTATTATATATTTTAAGGATAAAAATGATGTTTATGAAATGATGGAACAAGAGCTTCATTCATTATATTCCTATAATTTAATTTCTAAAGATGATTATATTAAGTCCAAATTAGTGATTAGTCAAAGAAAAAATGAACACTAATTTTACGAAAGTTTTTTGAAAATGTAGTTACTGACATTATAGATATCTACCAAAATAACAGTGATAAAATATTGAAACTAAATAACAGCAATCATGCAAGTGCTGATATAATGTATCTTTATATTCATTATCATTGCATTTATGAAATGAAAAATATTAATATAGATATATATGTTTTATACAGAGAAAAATATATTTTAAGGAAAAAGACTACTATGTTGACACGTTAATCGTTAAAATCGTCTATTGACGAAACAAGGATTCAATTTAGCATTCCTTAAAAATAAGAGAAGGATGAATAAAATACATGGAAAAAATTATCTTAGCAGCAGATATTGGTGGTACAACTTGTAAGCTAGGTATATTCGACGAACAATTAGAACGAATTGAAAAATGGTCTATAAAAACTGATACGTCAGATGTTACAGGTTATGCACTTTTGGAAAATGTTTATGAATCTTTCGTTGAACATGTTGATAATTCAGAATTTGCTTTTTCAGATGTTTTAGGTGTTGGTATAGGTATACCAGGACCAGTGAATTTTGAAACAGGTGAAGTGAATGGTGCCGTTAACTTATATTGGAAAGAAACAGTTAATGTCAGAGAAATTTTCCAACAATTTGTAGACTGTCCAGTTTATGTTGATAATGATGCCAATGTTGCAGCATTAGGTGAAAAGCATAAAGGGGCAGGACATGGCGCAGACGATGTGGTTGCAATTACATTAGGCACTGGCCTTGGAGGCGGTATTATTTCTAATGGAGAAATTGTACATGGTCATAATGGCTCTGGTGCTGAAATTGGTCATTTTAGAGTTGACCATGACCAACGCTTTAAATGTAATTGCGGAAAATCAGGTTGTATTGAAACCGTTGCTTCTGCGACTGGCGTCGTCAATTTAGTGAATTTTTATTACCCTAAATTAACGTTTAAATCTTCGATACTTCAATTAATAAAAGATAATGAAGTTACCGCGAAAGCAGTATTTGATGCGGCAAAAGCTGGAGATCAATTCTGTATCTTTATTACCGAACGCGTGGCTAATTATATTGCATATTTGTGCAGTATTATCAGCGTAACAAGTAATCCTAAATATATTGTTTTAGGCGGAGGAATGTCAACTGCTGGTTTAATATTAATAGAAAATATAAAAACAGAGTACCATAATCTAACTTTTACACCAGCACAACAAGGTACAGAAATCGTTCAAGCTAAACTAGGCAATGATGCGGGCATTACTGGTGCTGCTGGTTTAATTTATACTTATATAATTGAAAAGGAAGGTGTGAAATAATGGCTATAGTAGATGTAGTAGTTATACCTGTGGGTACGGAAGGACCAAGTGTTAGTAAGTATATTGCTGAGATACAAACAAAATTAAAAGAATTTAAAGCACAAGGTAAAATTGATTATCAATTGACACCAATGAATACTTTGATTGAGGGAGATTTAAAAGATTTATTTGAAGTCGTTCAAGCAATCCATGAATTACCATTTGATAAAGGTATTGATAGAGTTTGTACTAATATAAGAATTGACGATCGAAGAGACAAATCTCGAAAAATGAATGACAAACTAAAATCTGTTGAAAATCATTTAGATAGTGGAGGTCACTAACAATGCAAATATCTAGTTTAGCATTGGGCTTAGTTAAAACGAATACTTATTTTATTGAAAATGATAAGAATGTGATTTTAGTAGATCCAGCGGCTGATTATGAATTAATTATAAAAAAATTAAATCAAATTAATAAACCTGTCATTGCAGTATTATTAACACATGCACATTTTGACCATATCGGGGCTTTAGATCAAATCGTTGATAAATTTAATGTGCCTGTTTATATGCATCCTAGTGAGTTCGATTTTTTAACTAATACAGAAAAAAATGGTTCACAAAAGTTTAAACAATATGGATTAACACCTGTCATTAGTCATGTATCACCACAAAAAATTGATGAAGGCTCTATGGAAATTGATGGCTTTAAATTTAAAGTACTTCATACACCTGGACATTCACCTGGTAGTTTATCTTTTATATTTGATGATTTTGCTGTAGTTGGAGATACTTTGTTTTATCAAGGTATAGGAAGAACTGACTTATATAAAGGCGATTATGAAACTTTGGTTGACTCTATATTAGATAAATTGTTCAAATTAGAGGATGACTTACCATTATTCCCAGGACATGGGCCATATACAACGATAGAAGACGAACAACTTAATCCATATTTGCATGGTTAGTTTTATTTCATAAAGTAATATTAACACCTCCTACGTGTATTATTGTAGGAGGTGTTTTTTTGAAGTTACTCTTTAAAAATATCATTGATAAAGCGATTAAGGAAAATGTATCAGATGTACACTTTATTCCAAACCACAAAAAGGTATACATTAAATTTAGAAAAAAAGAATATTTAAACACTATAGAAACGATAGAAGTCAATATTTATAGGAAGTTGCTCACATATATGAAATATCAAGCAGGTTTAGATGTATCAACACACAGCACCGCACAAAGTGGAAGATACGCTTACAAACTTAAACAATTATACTATTTAAGAGTTTCAACTTTACCTTTATCTCTTGGATTTGAAAGTTGCGTAGTGAGAATTATACCTCAATATTTTCAAAGTTCAGCAAAAGCACTTAGTATAAATCAATTATTTAAACTAGTCCATAAAAAACAAGGTTTAATACTGTTTAGTGGACCTACTGGGTCTGGCAAAAGTACGTTAATGTATCAACTGATAGTGCACGCAAAGGAAAAATTAAATGTTAATATAATTACTGTAGAAGACCCTGTAGAACGTTTGGTTGAAGGTATAACACAAGTTTCTATTAATGAAAAAGCAGGGATTAATTATGCTAATTCATTCAAGGCGATTTTAAGATGTGATCCAGATATTATACTTATTGGTGAAATCAGGGATGCTATGATTGCTAAACAAGTTATTCATGCAAGTTTAAGTGGTCACTTAGTACTTTCAACGATACATTCAAATAATTGTAAGGGCGCATTGAGTAGATTATTAGAAATGGGTATAAGTATTCAAGAACTACGACAGACGGGATTAAGTATTATCAATCAGAGATTAGTAAACACCTCAAAAGATGAACGTTCTTTAATTTATGAACAATTAACTCGAGAAGATATAGCATTTTATTTTGAAAATCAACTTACACTTCCAAACACATTCAAAAATTTGTCGTATAAATTGCATGAAATGGCAAAAGAAGGGGAAATTTGTGAAGAAACACTTAATAGATATCTTTAGTTCACCACGATTTATGATTATCAGTGAAAAAAACCAAATTGAATTACTTCAAAGATTACATGATTTACTTCAGCATGGATTCACATTATCAGCATCATTTAAATTTTTACTACAACACTTAACAATAAAAGCACCAAAAATAGTGACTCAGATTAATACTCGCCTAGATCAAGGCGCACAATGTTACGAAATATTATTGTTACTAAAATATCCCAAAATTATTATCATGCTAATATATTTTTCAGAGTTATTCAGTGAACTCACATCAACTTTACCACATGCCCAAGACTATTTAATTCGAAATAACAAAGCAAAGCTACAACTACTAAAAACACTTCAATACCCTTTGCTCTTAATTACAATTTTTTATAGGTATGTTAATCATTTTAAATCATACTATTATACCTGAATTTCAATCTCTCTATAATAGCTTTGATGTTGAAATTTCAAAAACACAATTAATTTTATCATCTTTATTAATATATTTACCTAGAACACTTTTTATTATTTTATTTATCTGCTTAATTTTTTCTTACTTATTTTATATATCTACAAAAAAACTACCCATTAACTTAAAGTACAAAATTATATTAAAAATCCCGATTTTACGTACTTTTTTCAAATTTTATAAAACTTATAGACTTTCTACTGAATTTGCATTGTTTTATAAGAATGGTGTGAACTTACAATCAATCGTTGATATTTATTCTAAACAAAAAAATGACTCATATTTAATTTATCTTGCTAGAAAATTGGCAACAGGTACACAAAATGGCTATAAGTTAAGTGAAATATTAAAAAAGATTTCCTGTTTTGAAGAAGGCTTGATTAACTTTATTGAGGAAGGCGAAAAGATAGGAAAGCTAGACATAGAATTAAAATTATATAGTGAAATTATATTTACAAAAATTGAACGCTATCTGCAACGATTAATTAAATTTATACAACCAACTATATTTTTAATGCTAGGCATCTTAATCATTGCGCTATATTTAGTGATTATGTTACCTATGTTTGATCTAATGCAAACGATTAAATAATAAGATTTGGAGGCTTTTAATGAATAAAATAAAACAATTTTTTAATAAACGTGCTTTTACTTTAATTGAGATGCTCCTCGTACTTTTAATTATCAGTTTATTACTGATATTGATTATACCCAATATTGCAAAACAATCTTCACATATTCAAAGTACAGGTTGTGATGCCCAAATAAAAATGATTGAAAGTCAAGTTGAAGCATATACTTTAAAACATAATAAAAAACCACAATCTATAGATGAATTGATTGCGGATGGCTATATTAAAGAAAACCAAAAAAATTGTAAATCAGGTGCTACTATCACAATTAACAATGGTGAAGTAATTGCAAACTAGTAAAGCATTTACATATATCGAGATGTTAATGGTTATGGCTATTATTAGTATCTTATTAATTGTTCAAGTCAATCATATACCTATTAATGATAAAAAAAATAATGTGAACAATAATTTTATGAATAATTTAATCACTCAACTCAATTATTTAAAATCTAAAGCAATAAAAGATGATAAGTCTTTAACACTTATATTTAACGACTATTCAAATAAAATTATAGTTAGAGAACAGTCAATTGAAAACAAAGATATAGTATTTCCACCAAATACTTTTGTACATCCTAAAAGTAATATAAGGTATTTAACATTTAACAATAAAGGTAATATAAATAAATTTGGTAGTGTCTTACTTTCAGTTGATAATGAAATTTTCAAACTAATATTTCATATTGAAAAAGGAAGATTAAGATATGAAAAAATTAAACATTAACGGTAGTATACTTATGGATGCATATATCGCTTTTACTTGCATGCTTATAATGTGTAGTGTATTTTTGCCTATGGTTTTAGAATTAAATCATACTTTTAATGATAAAATTGAAAACATAAGTATGAAAAGAATCATATTATTAGCTTTGAAATATAATGATAGTGAGCGTTTAATTAACGGCGTAAATATTGACGGTTATAAAATAAAATTAACTAATTCTAATTTATGCATAAAAACAAAGGACAATAATAATGAAAAATGTTTTCACAAGTAAATATTCCAGCTTTACTTACATCGAAGTATTATTTACATTATTTATTACTATATTAATATTCACTATGCTACCTCTATTATATAAATCAATCGTCCCAACAAAGAATCAATCTAATTTAGATTCATCAATTGATATAGAATTTTTTTCAAGAGACATGACTGAAGCAATGTTACAAAACAATTCAAAAGCACTTGAAATTGATAAAAGCGGTCGTATTTTAAAATTTAACATAAGGAAAAATATTATAAGGTACGAGTTTAAAAATAATAAGATTATTAAAACTGTAAATAACACAGGAAACATTACCTTATTAAACAATGTAAAAAATGCGCAATTTATATTACTAAAAAATAAGCATTTAAAATTAAAATTGAAAATGTATTATACAGGGGGTTCCTTTGAAAAGGCAGTACAATTCTAATATGAAAGGGTATATATACCCTTTTGTGATGGTTATTTATATGCTATATTTATCACTAATAGCAATATATACTTCTCAATTTAATCTTCAACTAAAAACGCTTGATAACATTGAATCATATTATGATAAACAAATTAAATTACAATTACAAAAGGAAGATATTTTTGAAAAATAAAATTAACACACCACTTATTTTAATAGGTTTTATGGGGACAGGAAAAACAACATTAGGAAAATATATTGCACAAAACAATCAATTAAGTTTTGTAGATTTAGATGAATTTATAGTGCAACAAGAAGGAAAAACAATTCCAGAAATTTTTGAACAATTAGGTGAAAAAGGATTTCGCAATTTAGAGTTTAAGTATTTAAAAAAATGTGCGAACCAATTTGACGTCATTGCTACAGGCGGGGGTATCATCGAAGGCAATGATGCATTTAACTTATTAAAAGAACAAAAACATGTTATATGGTTAGATTGCGACATAGAAATTCTATACGATAGAATTAAGAATGATAGTAATAGACCCAATGCGAATAATAAACCCTTTTTTAAATTAAAAAGCTTGTATTCAACTAGAGTTTCAAGATATAATGAAATCGCATTCATCAAAGTGAATAGTAATAAATCGCTTCCAGTTACATATAATAAAATATTGGAAACGATGAAAGCGAATGACCAGTATTAGAGAGAATGGTTAATTATTTATATAACCATCGCCGAAGGTGCAAGTTTAACGAAACTCTCAGGCAAAAGGATAATACTGAGACGCATTCCTGGATTTATTGACAGGGTAGGCTTAGTCTACTCTGTCTTTTTTAATATATTAATAGGGGGTTTAGCAATGGTAAATGAATTAAAACGCACACCACTTTATCAAAACTTTGTGGATCTCGGTGCAAAAATTGTTGAATTTGGTGGTTGGGCTATGCCAGTTCAATTTTCAAGTATTAAAGAAGAACATAATGCTGTAAGAACTAATATGGGCTTATTTGATGTAAGTCACATGGGTGAAATTTTAATAAAAGGTTCTGAAGCAGATCAATTAGTACAATACTTGCTTTCAAATGACACTGACAATTTAGACACAACAAAGGCGCAATATACAGCATTGTGTAACGAGCAAGGCGGTATCATCGATGATTTAATCACCTATAAACTCAGTGAAAAAGCATATTTATTAGTCGTAAATGCTGGAAACACAGATAAAGACTTTGAATGGATGAAAAAACAATCTGAAAATTTTGATGCTGAAGTCTTAAATGTATCAACAGATTATGGTCAATTAGCTATACAAGGTCCAAATGCACGTGATTTTGTTCAAAAGCATGTGAAACAGAATATATCAGAAATGTCTCCTTTTGAATTCTTACAAGATGTTGAATTCTTTGGTAAAAACGTAATATTATCCCAATCTGGTTACACAGGTGAAGATGGATTTGAAATTTATTGTAAATCAGATGATACACCATTTTTATGGGATTCAATATTAGAATTTGACGTAGAACCTTGTGGTCTTGGTGCAAGAGATACATTAAGATTAGAAGCTGGTTTACCACTTCATGGACAAGACTTAAGTGAATCAATTACACCATATGAAGGTGGAATTGCATTTGCTGCTAAACCATTAATTGATGCTGATTTTATAGGTAAAAAAGTGTTGAAAGATCAAAAAGAAAACGGTTCTAAAAGAAGAACAGTTGGCATAGAAATGATTGATAAAGGAATACCAAGAACAGGTTACACTGTTTATGATATCGATGGAAATGAAATTGGAGAAGTTACTTCAGGCACACAATCTTCATTAACTGGTAAATCAATTGGTTTAGCTATAATTGATAGAGATGCATTTGAAATGGGCAAAGAGATTATTATTCAAATTAGAAAAAGACAAGCAAAAGCAAAAATTGTGAAGAAAAATCAAATCAGTAAATAATTTAAAGGGGTGTTACCGTGAGTCATCGTTATATTCCATTAACAGATCAAGATAAAAATGAAATGCTAGAGACAATTGGTGCTGAATCAATCAGCGAATTATTTGGAGATGTTCCAAAAGATATTTTATTAAACAGAGAGTTAGCTATTCCCGATGCTGAATCTGAAACCACATTAACAAAAAGACTTAATAAAATTGCTAGTAAGAACATTACTAAAGAAACACATACTTCGTTTTTAGGTGCAGGCGTTTATGATCATTATGCCCCAGCAGTAGTAGATGCAATGATTTCACGTTCTGAATTTTATACTGCATATACACCTTATCAACCTGAAATTTCACAAGGTGAATTACAAGCTATCTTTGAATTTCAAACTTTAATTTGTGAATTAACAGATATGGATATTGCAAACTCATCTATGTACGATGGTATGACAAGTTTTGCAGAAGCTTGCATTTTAGCATTTAATCAAACGCGTAAAAATAAAATTGTCGTTTCAAAAGGCATGCATTATCAAGCATTACAAGTCTTACACACATATGTAAAAACACGTGGAGAATTTGAAGTTGTTGAAGTTGATTTAGATGGTACAATTACAGATTTAGAAAAACTTGAAAATGCTATTGATGATGATACTGCTGCAGTTGCAGTCCAATATCCAAACTTTTATGGTTCAATTGAAGATTTAGAGAAAATACAGTCATATATCGAAGATAAAAAAGCATTATTTATTGTTTATACAAACCCAATCGCACTAGGGTTATTGACACCACCAGGTAGTTTTGGTGCAGATATTGTAGTTGGAGATACGCAACCATTTGGTATTCCAACACAGTTTGGCGGTCCACATTGTGGTTTCTTTGCTACTACTAAAAAACTCATGAGAAAAACACCTGGTAGACTTGTTGGACAAACCGAAGACCAAGATGGAAACCGTGGTTTTGTGTTGACACTTCAAGCACGTGAACAACATATTAGACGTGATAAAGCAACATCAAATATATGTTCAAACCAAGCATTAAATGCATTGGCTTCATCAATTTGTATGTCTGCTTTAGGAAAACAAGGTATTTACGACATTGCAGTTCAAAATTTTGAGAATGCAAACTATGCTAAAGAACAATTTAAGCAACAAGGATTTGAAGTTAGCAATGGCACATCATTTAATGAATTTGTAGTAAAGTTCGATAAACCAGTTAAAGATGTAAACGATGCTTTAATTCAAGAAGACATAATAGGCGGATTTGATTTAAGTGAAATAGGAGAAAACTTCGACAATCATATGTTAATTGCAGTTACAGAATTACGAACTAAAGATGAAATTGATACATTTGTTAAGAAAGCAGGTGAAATAAATGGCAGTAAGTAAATCTAGTCCATTAATTTTTGAACGTTCTAAAGAAGGTCGTTACGCGTATTCTTTACCTAAAAAAGAAATTGATAATGGAGCAGTTAACAAGCTATTAGATGACAAATTTATTAGAAAAAACAAAGCTGAATTTCCCGAAGTGGCAGAACTAGATTTAGTGCGTCATTATACAGAATTATCAAATAAAAACTTTGGTGTTGATTCAGGATTTTATCCATTAGGTTCATGTACCATGAAATATAATCCAAAAGTAAATGAAAAAATAGCTAGAATACCTGGTTTTGCTGAATCACATCCACTACAAGATGAATCTCAAGTACAAGGTTCGCTAGAAATTATTCATAGCTTACAAGAAGAACTCAAAGAGATAACTGGTATGGATGAAGTCACTTTACAACCAGCAGCTGGTGCACATGGAGAATGGACAGCACTGATGATTTTTAAAGCTTATCATGAAAAAAATGGTGAAGGACATCGTAACGAAGTCATCGTTCCTGATTCTGCACATGGTACAAACCCTGCTTCAGCGGCATTTGCTGGATTTAAAGCTGTTACAGTGAAGTCAAATGAACGTGGAGAAGTTGATATAGAAGATTTAAAACGCCTTGTCAACGAAAACACAGCTGCAATTATGCTTACGAATCCAAATACACTAGGTATTTTTGAACAAAACATCATGGATATTCGCAATATTGTACACGAAGCTGGTGGATTATTGTATTATGATGGTGCCAACTTAAATGCAATCATGGACAAAGTTAGACCTGGAGACATGGGCTTTGATGCTGTTCATTTAAATTTACACAAGACATTTACTGGACCGCATGGTGGTGGCGGACCTGGTTCAGGACCAGTTGGTGTTAAAAAAGAACTTGCAAGTTTCTTACCAAAACCAATGGTAATTAAAGAAAATGATGTATATAAATACGATAATAATATCGAGCATTCAATCGGACGTGTCAAACCATTTTATGGTAACTTCGGTATTTATTTAAGAGCATACACATATATTAGAACTATGGGTAATAAAGGACTTGAAGAAGTTTCAGAAGCAGCAGTACTAAATGCAAACTATATTAAAGCAAGATTAAAAGAACATTTTGAAATTCCTTATGAACAATATTGTAAACATGAATTTGTTTTAAGTGGCTCAAAACAAAAAGAATTTGGTGTACGAACGCTAGATATGGCTAAACGTTTACTTGACTTTGGTGTACACCCACCTACTATCTATTTCCCATTAAATGTAGAAGAGGGTATGATGATTGAACCTACTGAAACAGAATCTAAAGAAACATTAGATTATTTCTGTGACACAATGATCGAAATTGCGAATGAAGCAAAAGAAAATCCCGATAAAGTTTTAGAAGCACCTCATACAACGATTATTGATCGATTAGACGAAACAAAAGCTGCTCGTCAACCAGTATTAAAATTTGAGCATTTAAGATCAGAAAAATAATTTTTAAAATGACATATTAAAGGATTTTTTGAATTGATAATCAAATTATGTATGAAGCATTCAATTCAATTAAAAATTATTAACTTGATATAAACCTCATATAGAGAACAAAGGGCTAATCCGTATTAAAATGGATTGGCCCTTTGTTCTCTATAAATCTAATGAAGTTAATTGTGTGAAGTTACTTGGAAATATAATAAAATCATAGCCTTTCACCATATATTTAAATTGATTCAAAACAGGTTATTTATAATATTTAGCAAATTATAAATTTAAATTTTTTAATTATATAAAAAATTGAGCTACTAGTTATTTAACTAACAGCCCAATTTTAAAATGTTAACTTATTCATTTATTTTTTTGATTTGATTTTACCAGTCCATTTTTTATATCCGCCTTTAAGCATGAATATATCTTTATAACCATTCTTTTTTAAGATTCTAGCGGCACGATAACTGGCAATACCATTCGCATCACAAAGATAGATAGGTTGATCTGTTCTCAAGCCTTGATATCTTTGCTTAAACATTGTGATTGGGATGTTACGGGCACCATTAATATGACCATAATCATAATCTACTTTTTCTCTTACATCAATCACTTGAGCTTTTCGCAAACCATTATGGAATTCATTTTGGTTTAATTCTGTTACCGCTTTTTTGTTCAAATATCTATTGAACAACATATATGCGATGATTATTATTAAAATTGCTAAAGCTATAAACCAAAAATTACTCATCTTGCATCCTCCCTAATTAACCGATATTATATATTATAAGACTGTTAGCACAAATTATCAAAATATTTTTATCATGATAATTACGTAAACTGACATTTTTGTACAATTATTGAAAACGATAACACAAATTAGATGTTATCACAATTTAATTTTAATGAATGGAGTTTTGATTGTGACTGAAACATGGCATTTTATCAATACAGGTAGTAATGATCCATTTTATAATATGGCAATGGATGAAGCGTTATTAAATTTTGTATCTAGAGGTGAAATTGATCCAGTAATTAGATTTTATACATGGGATCCAGCTACACTTTCAGTTGGTTACTTTCAAAGATTAACGAAAGAAATTGATATAGACAAGGTGAAAGATAAAGGTTATGGCCTTGTTAGAAGACAAACAGGTGGCAGAGGTGTCTTGCATGACAAAGAATTAACTTATAGTGTTATTGTACCGGAATCACATCCAAACATGCCCAAAACAGTTACAGAAGCATATAGGGTCATTTCTGAAGGGCTACTTGAAGGATTCAAAACATTAGGTTTTAATGCTTCATTTGCTATCCCACGAACTAAAGAAGAACGGTCTAAATTAAAACAACCAAGAAGTGCGGTTTGTTTTGATGCTTCCAGTTGGTATGAATTAGTCGTAGAAGGACGCAAAATTGCAGGAAGTGCCCAAATGCGACAAAAGGGTGTGATTCTGCAGCATGGTTCATTGTTACAAGATATAGATATTGATGATTTATTTGATATGTTTATATTTAAAAATGACCGTTTGAAAGAGAAAATGAAGCAAGCGTTTGTCGATAAAGCAGTAGCAATTAATGATATATCTGATCGCTACATCACTTTAGATGAAATGGAACAAGCATTCGAAAGTGGATTCAAAAAAGGATTAAATATCAATTTAAAACCTTTAGAATTGACTTCTCAGCAAAACGCAGAAGTTGACGCATTAATTAAAAAGTACCAATCATCAGAATGGACTTATAGAAAATAATTTAATTCGCTATAAAAAAGCATTTACCCAACAATTTTTGAATTTAATTGTTGGGTAAATGCTTTAATTTATTCAATAATGTTAAACATTCAGAACCTAATTTTTATTATTTTTTATGCCTTTTTCTATATTTTCTTTGGGCACGTTTATACTTTCTTTGATCTTCTGTTAAAAAGAAAAAATAATAAATTAAATAAATGATACCTGCAAAAATTGCTAAACTGATAGCCATTCTTACAAAACTAAATAAAAACGCATCTAAGTTAAGTATTAAACCAACTAATGCAATTGCGATTACGATATAAAATATTGCTTGTTTCAAAATACACACTCCTATTTATATGTCACATTACTCATTGCTTATGCTCACTTTTGATAAAGTAGTTTGCCCTTTATTAAGTTTTTTCTTATCTTTCTCGTTATAACCATCCCTTATATCACTCATGGCAGAATCTAATGACTTGTTTAATTTAGTAATATTTTTATGTTTCTTTTTATCTTCGTCATTCATTTTATCTTTATCAATTTTACTTTTATATGTAGTAAATGCACTATCAATTTTATTAGTAATATCGGTTAATTTATTTTGAACTTTTTCGCTCTGCTTATTTTTTGAGACTCCGTCTTCAATATCATTATAATCACCAATTGCTTTTGCGACATCTTGATAATATTCAGAAGACGCCTTAATATGATTTAATTTCTTTTTATTACTTTTCGCATTCTTGATATTATTTTTATCTTTTTCTAATGCAGTAATATTTGTTTTTTCTTCTTTTATTTCAAGTTTTAAGTCTTGTATATCACTTTTTAATTTATGATTTTCGTCACGTAATTTTGTTGTTTTCTCTTCTAATGGGCCTAAATTTTGGCTTCCACATCCGGCGAGTAAACACGAAGCGCTTAAAATAGCGAATAATTTTTTCTTCATAACTCTCTCCTAATTCAAAAACTATAAATTTGTACACTAATTATGCTATCATTTTAATGTATATATTGGAAATGTACAAATTTATTGAATAGGGTGATTACTGTTGAATAGAATTGAAAAGTTAAAATCTGCTCTAAAGACAAAACATTTGGAAGCAATTATCGTTTTATCTGATTATAATAGAAGATACCTATCTGGATTTACTGGAACCAGTGGTGCATTGATTATTACAAATAGCGAAAAACTATTGCTTACTGATTTTAGATACATAGAGCAAGCAACTGATCAAGCTGCTGGTTTTAAAGTGATTAAGCAACAGGGACAACTGATAGAATCTATAAAGTCCACACTAGAAGACTTAAATGTGCAAAATGTTGGCTTTGAAGGTAATTTAGTAAGCTATGATACTTATTTACAATTAAGTAAATCTTATATCAGTTTAATAAGTATTTCTGGTTTAATTGAGAAAATAAGAGAAGTCAAGGATGAACAAGAAATAGCAAATATTCAAAAAGCTGCTCAAATTGTTGATGATGCTTATGAGTATATTTTAACAGTTGCTAAAGCTGGAATGACAGAACTCGAGTTAAAAGCAAAATTAGAAAGCAAAATGCTCGAATTAGGTTCAGAAGGACCATCTTTTAATACTATTGTTGCTTCTGGAGTCAGAGGAGCACTTCCACATGGTGTAGCAAGTGATAAAGTCATCAATCAAGGAGAATTAATTACCTTGGATTATGGAGCTTATTACAATGGATATGCCTCAGATATTACCCGTACTTTTGCTATTGGCGAACCAGATGCTCAATTAAAAGAAATATATAACATTGTATTACAAGCAAATTTAAAAGGAATTGAAGCAGCTAAACAAGGAATAACTGGTAAAGAACTTGATGCAGTAGCAAGAGATTATATTACCGAAAAAGGATACGGTGAGGCCTTTGGCCATTCGTTAGGGCACGGTATAGGATTAGACGTACATGAAGGTCCAAATTTATCTAAAAAATCTGAATCTACATTAGAATTAAATAATTGTGTTACAATTGAACCCGGTATATATTTAGATGGAATTGGTGGCGTACGTATTGAAGATGATATATTAATTACCGAAAATGGTTGCGAACGCTTTACTAAATCGTCTAAAGACCTTATTATTTTATAGAAGACCTTATATTAAGGAGGAAACTGAATGATTTCGGTTAATGATTTTAAAACAGGTTTAACAATTTCTGTAGATAATGGTATTTGGAAAGTTTTAGATTTCCAACACGTAAAACCAGGAAAAGGTGCTGCATTTGTACGTTCAAAATTACGTAACTTAAGAACAGGTGCAATCCAAGAGAAGACATTTAGAGGCGGAGAAAAAGTTGAAACTGCTATGATTGAAAATCGTCGCATGCAATATTTATACGCCGATGGTGATACACACGTTTTCATGGATAACCAAACATTTGATCAAATTGAATTACCTGCTGATTACTTAGAACATGAATTAAATTTCTTAAAAGCAAATATGGAAGTTCAAATTCAAAGTTATGAAAATGAAACTTTAGGTATTGAATTGCCAAAAAACGTTGAGCTTACAGTAACAGAAACAGAACCAGGTATTAAAGGTGATACTGCTACTGGTGCAACAAAATCTGCGACTGTTGAAACAGGTTATACACTAAATGTACCATTATTTGTTAATGAAGGAGATACTTTAGTAATTAACACAAGCGATGGAAGTTACGTGTCAAGAGCTTAATTCATCAGTGACACTCACCACTTGATGACAGCATTTGCAAATTATTTTAGAAGCCTTTCCACTTACTTTAAATGGAAGGGCTTTTATTATTTGCGTAAGGACGGAAAATTATTTTGACACAAAACTATAGTTAATTATTGATTAACTATAAAAGTTAATGAGTTATAATAGAAAATATGTATATGCTTGAATTGAACATTTCACTAAAGTAAAATAAACTAGGTAAATGAAAACAATCTGAAGGAGTCAGTATTTATGAATTTTAAAGAAATTAAAGAATTAATTGAAATTCTTGATCAATCTAGCTTGACTGAAATAAATATAGAAGATAAAGGGAATATAGTTAACTTAAAAAAAGAAAAAGAAACTGAGATTATCACACCTCAAGTTTCACAACAACCGATGCAACAGATTGCACCACAACAACCAGCTGTTTCAAATCAACTTGATACACAAAGTTCTGATGATACAAGTTCTTCCCAAGAAAATGACAATTTAAAAACAATCAATGCACCAATGGTTGGCACATTCTATAAATCACCTTCACCAGAGGAAAGTCCATATGTTCAAATAGGAGATTCTGTTTCAAACGAATCAACAGTATGTATTTTGGAAGCTATGAAATTATTTAATGAAATACAAGCAGAAGTCACAGGGGAAATTACTGAAATACTAGTAGAAGACGGTCAAATGGTAGAGTATGGCCAACCGTTATTTAAGGTGAAATAATGAATAAAATTTTAATTGCAAATAGAGGGGAAATTGCTGTAAGAATTATTCGAGCCTGTCACGATTTAGGTTTACAAACTGTGGCAATATATTCTGAAGGAGACAAAGACGCATTACATACTCAAATTGCTGATGAAGCATATTGTGTCGGTCCCACTCAATCTAAAGATTCTTACCTAAATATTCCTAATATTTTATCTATCGCGACTTCGACAGGATGTGATGGTGTTCACCCTGGATATGGTTTTCTAGCAGAAAACGGTGATTTTGCTGAACTTTGTGAAGCATGTCAACTTAAATTTATTGGCCCAAGTTATGAATCCATACAAAAAATGGGTATTAAAGATGTCGCTAAAGAAGAAATGAAACGCGCTGAGGTTCCTGTAGTTCCTGGAAGTGAAGGGTTAGTTAAAGATATTAAAGAAGCGAAGAAAATTGTTAAAGATATAGGATATCCAGTCATTATCAAAGCTACTGCAGGCGGTGGCGGCAAAGGTATACGTGTTGCACGTGATGAAAAAGAATTGGAAACTGGCTTCAAAATGACTCAACAAGAAGCAGAAACTGCTTTTGGTAACAATGGATTATATCTTGAAAAATTTATTGAAAACTTTAGACATATCGAAATACAAGTAATTGGAGACAGTTATGGTAATGTCATCCATCTAGGTGAGCGTGATTGTACAATACAAAGACGTATGCAAAAACTTGTAGAAGAAGCACCGTCACCAATCTTAAATGATGCTAAACGACAAGAAATGGGTAATGCAGCAGTAAGAGCAGCAAAAGCTGTAAATTATGAAAACGCTGGTACAATTGAATTTATTTATGATTTGAACACACATGAATTTTATTTTATGGAAATGAATACACGTATTCAGGTAGAACATCCCGTTACAGAAATGGTAACTGGTATTGATTTAGTAAAACTACAACTTAAAGTAGCGATGGGTGAAAAGTTACCATTCTCACAAAAAGATATTGAAATCAAAGGACATGCAATTGAATTTAGAATTAACGCTGAAAATCCATATAAAAACTTTATGCCTTCACCAGGTAAAATCACACAATATCTAGCACCGGGTGGTTTTGGCGTAAGAATTGAATCAGCATGTTATACTAATTATACAATCCCTCCATACTATGATTCTATGGTAGCAAAATTAATTGTTCATGAACCATCAAGAGATGAAGCAATTATGACAGGATTGAGAGCGTTAGGTGAATATTTAGTATTAGGCATTGACACTACAATTCCATTTCATATTCGCCTATTAAATAACGATATATTTAGAAGTGGTGAATTTAATACTAATTTCTTAGAAACATATAACATAATGGATGAATAAACTAAATAGGAGGTTTGTGAAATGGTCAAAGTAACAGAATCATCACATTCCAATTTAGGAAAAATAGAAATTGCACCTGAGGTTTTGACTGTTATTGCAAGTATAGCAACCTCAGAAGTAAAAGGCTTAGAAGGTCACTTTAAAGAAATAAAGGACTTAAGTGTTGAGAAAGTTACAAAAAAACAATTGGCACGTGGTATTAAAGTAGATACTAAAGATGATGGTATTCATATTGATGTATATTGTTCATTTTCATATGATATTAATATCTCAGAAACAGCAAGAAAAATACAAAATGCTATATACAATTCAATATCTACGATGACAACAATCATACCAAGTCAAATTAATGTTCACATTACACATATCGTATCTACAAATTAAACATAGCACTTTGACTTTAATGCGGTCATAAAACTGAGTTCTATAATCAAGAGATTAACAAAATTCTATTTTATATTAGTCATAAAGCGTACAATGCTAAAAGGAGTTTATAATGAGTCGAAAAGAATCAAGAACACAAGCCTTTCAAACACTATTTCAATTAGAAATGAAAAATAGTGATTTAACGATTGATGAAGCAATTAGTTTTATTAAAGATGATAATCCCGATTTAGAGTTTGATTTTATTAATTGGCTAGTTACAGGCGTAAAAGATCATGAATCTGTATTAGATAATAAAATTGCACCACATTTAAAAGATTGGACAATAGATAGATTATTGAAATCTGACCGAATTATTTTAAGAATGTCAACTTATGAATTACTAAATAGCGAAACGCCACAAAAAGTAATTATCAATGAAGCGGTTGAATTAGCAAAACAATTCAGTGATGATGAACATTATAAGTTTATCAATGGTGTGTTGAGTAATATTGAGTAAAAGAGTGATATAATATGTCAGATTATTTAAGCGTTTCAGCTTTAACTAAATATATTAAATATAAATTTGATCAAGATCCGCACCTACAGAATGTCTTGCTTAAAGGTGAACTTTCTAACTTTAAAAAACATAGTAGCGGTCATCTCTATTTTAATGTTAAAGATAAAAATAGTGTCATCAGTGCAATGATGTTTAAAGGAAATGCTTCGAAAATTGACTTCGAACCTAAAGAGGGAGATGAAGTGTTGTTAGAAGCACGTGTTTCTGTATATGAAAGACGTGGTAATTATCAAATTTATGTTAATAAAATGCATATAGATGGTATTGGTAATTTATATCAAAAATTAGAACAGTTAAAAAAGAAATTAACTAAAGATGGTTATTTTGATCAAAACCATAAAAAGATTATTCCTAAGTTTCCTAAAAAAATCGCTGTGCTGACTGCAGGCACGGGTGCAGCGATTAGAGATATCCATACTACTATTAATAGTCGATATCCTTTAGTTGAACAAATACAAATCAACACTTTAGTACAAGGTGAGCAGGCTAAGTATGATATCATTGAAAAAATAAAACAAGCTGATGATTTAAATGTAGATACTATAATCATTGGTCGTGGTGGTGGTTCTATAGAAGATTTATGGAACTTCAACGAAGAAGATGTTGTCAAAGCGATTTATGCGTGTGAAACGCCAATCATATCAGCAGTAGGCCACGAAACAGACTTTACGCTTAGTGATTTTGTAGCAGATGCACGTGCTGCTACACCTACACAAGCAGCAGTGATGGCAACACCTGATCAATTTGAATTGAGGCAATATATTCAACAACAAAAACTTTCTTTAACCAGGTTTATGAAACAACAGATTCAACATCAAAAGCAGTATTTAGAACACGTTGCTTCATATTACAAATTTAAAACACCAACCTTGTTATATGATCAACAGATTCAAAAACGGGATGACTTAGAGAAACAGCTTAATTTAGCTATTACTTTTAAAGTTAATCAACATAAGCAAAAGCTAGAATTAATAAAACAAAGTTTCAACTTAAAACATTTCAAACAAAATATTCAAAGAGAACAATCAACTATCAATCAAAAACAAACGAATCTTGTAAAATTAATGAATCATCTTATTGTAAAACAAAGAAATAATTTAACTAATAAAATAGAGAATTTGAATAATCTTAGTCCAACCAATACAATGTTACGTGGTTATACGATTGTGAACAAACAAGATAAAATAGTTACTAGTACTAGCGATTTAGCTGAAAATGATAATATTGTATTAACGATGAAAGACGGTTCTGTTGATGCACAAGTTATGAAAGTAAGGTGTAATGATGACGAATAAATCACAAAGTTTTGAAGAAATGATGAAAGAATTAGAAAGTATAGTTCAAAAACTAGATAATGAAAATGTTTCTTTAGAAGAATCTTTAAACTTATACCAAAGAGGTATGACATTATCAGCAAATTGTGATGAAACATTGAAAAATGCTGAAAAAAAAGTTAATGAACTGATGTCTGAAGAAAATGTTGAAGGCGATGAAGAAACTGAAAAGGAAGAAAATCATGATGAATCATAAAATAGACAATTTAACTGACGAAATTAATGAATTATTACAAAATTCAATTCCGAATTCATCACTGAATACAGATTTAGAACATAGCATGAGATATTCGTTAGAAGCAGGCGGCAAACGAATTAGACCTGTTTTACTTTTATTAACATTGGAAATGCTAGCATCGGATTATAAACTTGGTTACGCTTCAGCACTTGGGTTAGAAATGGTACATACGTATTCTCTTATTCATGATGATTTGCCTGCAATGGATGATGATGATTATCGAAGAGGTAAATTGACAAATCATAAAGTCTACGGCGAATGGAAAGCAATACTAGCAGGTGATGCATTACTCACTAAAGCATTTGATATCATTGTTAACGACGACAAGCTGAAAGATAATGTCAAAATAAAACTGATTAAACGCTTATCATCTGCAAGTGGACATTTAGGTATGGTAGGTGGTCAAACACTCGATATGCAAAGTGAAGGTGAAGGATCTGCGGTAGACCTAAATACTTTAGAACATATCCATCAAGCTAAGACAGGTGCGCTATTAAAATTTGCAGTAATGGCAGCTGTTGATATTGCCGAGGCTGAACCAAGTGTAGCTAGTTTATTAGAAAAATTTAGTGAACATTTAGGATTAATGTTCCAAATAAAAGATGATTTATTAGATATTTATGGAGACGAAGCGAAACTAGGTAAATCTACAGGTAGTGATCTTGAAAATGATAAAAGTACTTACGTCTCATTATTAGGTCAAAACGGGGCAGAAGATAAGCTGAAATCACATACTGAATCTGCATATGCGTGTTTAGCTCGTTTACCTGAACAATATGACACAAGTAATCTAAAATATATCGTAGAATTATTCAATTATAGAGAATCATAATCAGACGTAGATTCTGTTTTTACAGATTTTATAAAATTTCTACCATTAAATTATGCTAAATCATGCTACTTTTCGTAGCGTGATTTTTTATTTATAAAAATTTATAATTTTATAAATAAATATTCATTTGTTACTAAAATAGTTTCGGTATAAG
>NZ_PPRL01000081.1 GCF_002902235.1 Staphylococcus ureilyticus | reverse complement strand
GCAGTACCGTTCGGTACGCTATTTATCTTCTCTTGAGCCGTTTCCTTCGCTGTTTCTAATGTTTGTATTAACGCATCTACTGCTGCTTTTTCATCTGGTGTTACTAGACCATCTGATGTTACTTCTGCCAATTTCGTATCAACTGCTGTTTTTGCCTGTTCCGCTTTTGTCACTGCTTGATCTGCTTCGGATAATTGGTCTGTATCTAAAACTCCGTTACCATCCACATCATTTACTTCTGGTGATGTTACTGACACGATGTTATCTAATCTTGTTTGTAAATCTGTCTTACCTGCGGTACTTGCTGGTACATTATTTATCTTCTCTTGGGCTGTTTGTTTTGCGCTTTCTAATGTTTGAATTAATGCATCTACTTCAGATTTTTCATCTGGCGTTACTAGACCATCGGATGTTATTTCTGTTAACTTGTTGTCCACTGCTGTTTTTGCTTGTTCTGCATTCACTACTGCTTGAGATGCTTCGGATAATTGATCCGTATCTAATACTCCGTTACCATCTGCATCGTTCACTTCTGGTGACGTTACAGAGGCGATGTTACCTAGTCTTGTTTGTAAATCATCATTACCCGCAGTACCGTTCGGTACGCTATTTATCTTCTCTTGAGCCGTTTCCTTCGCTGTTTCTAATGTTTGTATTAACGCATCTACTGCTGCTTTTTCATCTGG
>NZ_PPRL01000080.1 GCF_002902235.1 Staphylococcus ureilyticus | reverse complement strand
GTTTTACACTATTCATACTAAATTAATATAGCATAATCATTTAGTATTTTCATTTAAAACAAATATTAAAACTTATTACTTTTCTAAGTATTAAAAATTTTCTTTCATTAAAAATTGTTGCTATAATAATAGCTAATAAATTAAAGGGGGAAAAATAATGACAAGTTTAGAAACTTATTTCAAAAACAGTCAGCCACTTGATCAGTACATTGAGGATATGACTGAAAACCAAGAAAATTTACTTACAATTTATAAATCATTCTCACTTCCTCAAGATGATGAACGTCTTGAAAAAATCAAATCTTTACCTTACAGCAAAGTGCTTGTAATAACAGAAGATTGGTGCGGAGATGCTATGATGAATCTTCCTATTCTAAAACATATTAGTGAAGCATTACACTTGGAAGTCAGAGTATTCCATCGCGATGAAAATACTGATTTAATAGATCAATACTTAACAAATGGCACGGCTAGATCTATTCCAATATTTGTCTTTCTAAATGATGATTTTGAACAACAAACTGTTTGGGGCCCTCGTGCTAGACAAGTCCAAAACTTTGTAGATGACACGCGCTCAAAATTACCTGAAAAAGACGACCCTACATTTAAAGATAAATCAGCAGAAACACACACAATTATTGCAAATCGTTACAAAACAGACTCACAAATGTGGAAACATGTTTACGATTCAATCTTAGATAAATTAATCACTAAATAATTAAACACGTATGAATTGGATGAGCTTTACTACAATTCATACGTGTTTTTATTGAAGTTTAATTTCTACTATTAAATATCTTTTTTAGATGCATAGAATAGATTAATAATAAATAAAATAACAATTGAAGCTGAGGTAATAAACCATTGCCAATTACTGAATGTATAATCTCCAGAAGTCGTTTTCGATGTTAAATAACTAAATGGAATATATTTTAATGAGTCTTGTATGTTATCTCCAATTTTTGGAATCATTGGTAAGAAAGGCTCTGCAAAAGGCACAATCAATACTAAGAAAATTCCTAATGTGAAAATAAGCGCTGTTTTAGGCACTACTAATGCAAATAAATATAATAGTAATCCAAAGAATAAATGGAACATTAGGAAAAACCATAGTAATTCAAAAATTTTATCCATTTTAATATTTTTACCATCTACAATACCTTGAACAATTAAAACAAATGCAACAAGAATAGCTGTTATTAATATAGCAATTAGTATAATAGAAACAACTTTTGCAACAACATAACCCACACGACTCGATGTTTTATTCATATATAATTGAATCGTACCTTGAGAAATATCACGTGTAATTGTTTTAATTACAAAAAGTAGACCCATAATAGAAAAGAACCAACTACCAATTGAAAGTAATGTATTACCATCCATTTCATCAGATTGTTGAACAAATAAAATTGTAAATCCAATCATTGGTAAAATCGTCAATAATAATGCTAAGTAAGTTAAAGGACTTTTAAATATACTAATCAAGTCATATTTTACGAGTTGTATACTGTTCATTATTGGCCACCTTTCTGATTGATATTAAAGTACGTATCACGTAACGAACTTTTACGTGTTTCAATAAATTCAGGGAAAATTTCTTTACTTGCTAACCCTCGTAATATGTCTTTATAGCTTTTTTGAGCCTTTAATATAACTTCTCCTGTTTCTTTTTGAGACTGTATAACATCAAAATGTTCATTTAAATAAGCTAATCCTGCCTCAAAGTCACCTGCTTCAAGATTCAATACCGTAGAATCTGTTGGAGCACCTTCTTTCATATCAACATCTTGTACAAATGTTCCATCTCTTAAAAAGACTGCTCTATCACAAATTAACTCTATGTCTTCAAGTTTATGACTTGAAATCAGGATTTTCATATCTAGTTCTTGAACAAGTGATTGTATCGTTTTTAAAACATCAATTGAACCGTCAGGATCCATTCCATTTGTTGGTTCATCTAAAATTAAATATTTGGGCTTATTCATTAAAGACACTGCAATAGCTAACTTTTGTTTCATACCCATTGAATATTTTTTAATTTTCTTTTTTATATAACCGCGCATTCCAAATGCATCGATAATTTGATCAGCATACTTTTTATCAAATCCTTTTCCTAACACATTTGCAAAAAGCTTCAAGTTATATAAGCCAGATTTATTATCGTATAATTTAGGATGATCAATTAAATAACCTACGTTTTCTTTATTACTTAGTTGAACTTCACCTTTATAATTTACAATGTTGCCATTCATCACTTTCATTAAAGTGGTTTTACCCACTCCATTTTTACCTATTAAACCAACAATTTGACTATGGCCAAAATCAAAATCAATATGATCTAATACATTATTACTACCATATGTTTTAGTAATTTGTTTTAACTGCATAATGCGCCTCCTTTAAAGTTAATTTAGCTTTCTATATTGAATGATATAATTTATTCCTAAAAATATAACACTTAGTGACAAAAAGCCATAGTTAAAGAAATTTTTAAAATATTTTAAATGTTCAAAGTCATAATCAAATAGTAATGAACAACCAATAATGATAATTGCAATGACAAACGGTAAGAAAATTAACATCCCTAGCACGTAAGGAATAAATGAAATATATTCTGCCTTTTGTTCTGTATAACGCTTAAAGCCTAATGGTATGGCAAAGAAGTTGATGGCAATATAAGAATAAGAAAATGGCAATGTGAAGTTAATGTTAATTGTATTATTTGTATAGTTATCATTGGAAATACCATATAAAGATAAAATGCCTGCACCAATAAAAGTAAATACCAAAACAGTTATATAGTTCGCATTTAATAAAGATAATTTAGAAACCGGTAAACTAGCAAAAAAGTCATAGGATTGTTTGTGTCCTAGCTTTTTATTAAAACGAAAAACATGTCCTGAATCTAAAACTGAAATAACTACCAGTACCATAACAAGTGCAGAATAAATCACTTTATTCATCATGGTGTCATGATTCAAAATTAATTGTAAAGGCGAAATAACAAGTAAAACTGCATATAAAACAATCGTCCATTTACGTAACTTAAGGTTTCGAATAAGTAAATTTTTCATCTTATACCTCCCGCGTTGTTAATTATTAGAAAGGCCCTAATCATTCTTTTGGGTACCTTTTTCGAGGTAAACCATTAAGTCTTCAATTGTTGGACTAGTGATTGCAACGGCGTTTCCAAATATTTCATAAAACACATTGGCTTGAGTTGTTAGTGCAGTATAACCCGTTTTATTACTTTCAAAGTATTGAGTTAATTGCCTTAACTCTTCATCAATTTGATCGGAATCACCTTTGACAATTTTAAACTGATTTAAAAGTTTATCTAAAAAATCATTCAAAACAACTTCTCCATCTTTAATATAAACTAAATAATCAGCAATTTTTTCCAAATCAGAAATAATATGTGTTGATAAAAAAACAGTCTTTTTCTCATCAATAAGTTCTTTTTGAATGATATCTAAAACTTCATTTCTAACAATAGGATCTAGGCCTGAAGTAGGTTCATCTAAAATAAATAATTCCGCTTGATGGCTAAATGCAATTGCAATAGATAACTTCATCTTCATTCCTGTTGAAAATGTTTTAATCTTTTTATTAAAAGGTAAACCAAACAACTCAACATAATGTTTAAAAATATCATGACTCCAATAACTATAAAATGGCGCAATATAACTTTCTGTTTTCTTTATTGTCCATTTATCATTAAGATATAACTCAGAATAAATAAAACCAATTTTATCTTTTATTGCAACAGCATTATTTTTCATTTTTTGGTTAAAAACGAATATTTCACCATCATTAGGTTCAATTAAATCCATGATTAACCTGATAATTGTCGTTTTACCAACACCATTTGCTCCGATAAAACCAGTTACAAATCCTTGAGGGACTTTAAATGAAATATCATTTAATTGAAATTCTTTAAAATGATAATTAATGTTTTTCAATTCTATTGCATTCATTCGTCGTCCTCCTCATAAATCAACGCTAATATTTCTTGTAACTCTGATAAAGTCATCCCAATGGTCTTGGCTTCTTTACTCATTGATTTAGCTAAGGATTCTATAACTATAAATTGTTTTTCTTTTAAAATTGAACTGTCCTGCTCCTTCACAAATGTACCTTTTCCTCTTATAGTAAAAACAAAACCATCTTTTTCTAAATCTTCGTAGGCACGCTTTGTGGTGATTACACTGACACTTAAATCCTGTGCTAATTCTCTCATTGAAGGCAAATGTTCTCCAGGAGCAACGTATCCTTTTAAAATGTTCTCTTTTACTTGTTGTTTGATTTGCTCATAAATCGGCCTTTCACTACTATTTTTTAAAAGTATTTTCATTAACGTCCTCCCCTATAACTGTATATACACAATATATACAATATATACACACTTGTAAAGTCAAAATTTCATTTTAAATAAAAATTTACAGTGATTGAAAATTTTTTAAAAAATTAAAACTAATAACTATATCGTTTAAAATAAAAAGGCTAACCCACATAAAAAATGGGTAGCCTTACTCTTAGTAAGAAAGAAATTGTTGTCTCTATCTTACTATTTATTTCCTTTTATGATTTTGGTTATTTCTTTTGCGTCTATCATTACTTCTATTTATAAATGCACAAATCATAAACATAATTGCTGCAATTAATAATTTTATACCTGAATTTTCATGTCCAGTAGCTTGTAAATAGTAACCAACGACAAACAATACAATAGCAATAACCACAAATATTTTTGTTAAATGCTTCACTATACTCACCTCAAATAATTATATTGTATCAAAATTCACTCGCAATTTCTAAAACTCATTCGTATTATTTCTATTTAAACTTATTATTTTATTAATTTCCATTACACGCAATAGAATATATTGTTTGCAGTTTATACTTGGTGGTGCTAAAATATAATTGTATCCACGAATTATACTACACAACCCCAAGTCTGCGCTATCAGACTTGGGGTTTTTTGTGTAAGGCCACCTATTTGTCTTTCCACTTATCTTCTAACCAAACACGGAATACAACAAGTAAGCCACCTGTTATTAAAGTTACTAAAATTTCTTGCCACCACGTAATCATACTACACCCCCCACAAAAAAAGTACCATGTAGGATTTTGATGGCCTATCTATATTCTAACATAAAACAGAACACATGTTCGTATAAAATGACCATAAATTTATATTTTTCTTATAAAATGTTTACAACGCTTTAATTTTGACTGATTTCAAGATAATATAGTTATATCATTTAAAAAGTAAAGAGAGGTTAACAAACTATGAATCCTTTAGCTTTAGATTTAAACGAACAATTATCTAAATCCAATCCAGAAATCGCAGATATGCTCTCAGACTTGGGCAAATTAATGTATTATCCAAAGGGCATTCTATCACAATCTGCAGAAGCAAAAGCTACTAAATATAATGCCACGATTGGTATGGCAACATATAAAGATAGTAAAATGTATGCTGAAACGTTAAATGATATGTTCAATCATTTAGAACCAAATGACATCTTTCCGTACGCACCTCCTCAAGGTTTAGAAGCACTTCGCGATTTATGGCAACAAAAAATGTTGAAAGACAATCCTGATTTAACTGCGAATCACATGACAAGACCTATTGTTACGAATGCATTGACACACGGTCTATCTATTGTGGGAGATATGTTTGTTGATAGCGGAGACACAATTTTACTACCATCACATAATTGGGGTAACTATAAATTAGTATATAGTACAAGACATAGTGCTGAAATTGAAACATATGATATCTTCGATGAGCATGGACATTTTACCACTGAACAACTTGTTCATACTTTAGAACAATATAACAAAGATAAAGTTATTTTAATCCTAAATTATCCTAATAACCCAACTGGCTATACGCCTACTAAAGATGAAGTAGCCGTTATTGTCGATGCTATCAAATCACTTGCAGAGCGTGGCACTAATGTTATTGCATTAATAGACGACGCTTACTATGGTTTATTCTATGAAGATGTTTACACGCAATCTCTATTTACTGCATTAACAAATTTACATTTGCCTAATTTATTACCTATCCGCTTAGATGGAGCTACTAAAGAATTCTTTGCATGGGGGTTACGTGTTGGATTTATTAGTTTTAGTGTGAACGATCCTATTACAAAACAAGTCTTAGAAGCCAAAGTAAAAGGGTTAATTAGAAGTAATATTTCTAGTGGACCAATGCCTTCTCAAAGTGCAGTTAAATATGTACTTGAAAACCATGATCAATTTGACAAAGAGATTCAAAAGAATATAGATACATTAAATGCAAGATACCAAACTACAAAATCTGTTGTTTATGACGAAAAATATTCAACATATTGGCAACCCTATGATTTTAACTCTGGATACTTTATGGCGCTTAAAGTTAAAAATGTTAATCCAGAACAGTTACGTAAGCATTTAATCGAAAATTATTCTATTGGTGTAATTGCATTAAATGATTCTGACATTAGAATTGCTTTTAGTTGTGTAGAAAAAGATGATATCCCTCATGTCTTTGATTCAATAGCTAAAGCCATTTCTGATTTACAAAATGTATAAAAAAGTCACTGGGACATAAAGTTCTTGGACAAGTAAAAAAGGGCAATTTCTATTGAAATCATGTAGAAATTGCCCTTTTCAATATTGTGTTAAGTATAGTTAGCTCATTGAGCTACTACCTAGTTTGATATAGAGCCTTGTTTTTTAAAGTTTTTTAAAGTATTTTAATGTGGAATTACATGTGAATGAGTTGTATTCTAGCGAGACGCTTGGGGGAACAGGATAAGCTGAAGATCACAGGATGAAGCTGCCCCCCTAAGAAAGCGAGTCAACAATACGAAATACTGAAGAATAAAGAAGCACGCAGATGGATTTAATTATATCATTAAATCATCTGTGTGCTATTTTTCTAGTATTTATATATCAGTATCTCTTTAATTTATTGTTGTTGTTTTAAAACACGAGACATTTCTTCAATTTTACCAGCATGTAAAGGAATATGAATGGCATTTAATACCAACAATTCGTCTAACGTATTACAACCTGCAATGGTTTCAGTTAATTCTGCTTGTAGTTCTTCATCTGAAATTTTTTGAGCACGCTCTGGTAAGGTTTGTAAATCGTTCAAGATTTCATCTATTTTTGGTACTGTTTCATCTCCCCAATTTTCTGGTGAGGATCCATAGCCAAATAAACGTGTGTATTTCTCTACATCTACTGTATTTTTATCATATAAAGATAATGCAGATTCAAATATAGTTAAAACATGACCATATTGCCAATGTATTGTATTTGGGAATAAATCAATTTTATCGTCCAATACTTGATCATTACTCCAATTATCATAACCTGAAATTAAATAATTAACACCCATATCAATAACATCATATACTGATTTCTTTGTCATAATTTAATCCCCTCCACTCTTCAAATATCGTGCAACTTAAATATAATGTGGCTATAAAAACGTACATCCACTCTCTACCCTTTTATTTAATACTTATTCACATAAGTAAAATTATTATAGACAATGTATATTTTAATTATTAATATCTAGTCCATCGATTCAAAATTTAGATATAATTTATAATCAAAAAGCATTCACTGACACCTTTGTATTATCACTAGTAAATCTTCAGTTTAATAACACGTTTGTTTTGCTTTAACTTATACTATGATATATAAAAAAGACGTTTCTCAAAAAATTTGTTTAAATGAGAAACGTCCATGAGTATCTTCTATAAAGTTTGTTTTTAATTTTTATATTATTTCGTCATATCAACCAACTAAACATGGATGTGATAAATATTTTACATCATGCCTGGCATGCCACCCATACCTGGTTGCGGTTCATTGTTATTTTCTTCAGGAATATTAGCAACAACTGCTTCTGTTGTTAAGAACATAGCTGCAACACTTGCTGCGTGTTGAAGTGATGAGCGTGTTACTTTAGTTGGATCTACAATACCAGCTTCAAGCATATTCACCCATTCATTAGTAGCAGCATTAAAGCCAACGCCTACTTCTGAATTTTTAAGTCTTTCAACTATAATTGAGCCTTCTAAGCCAGCATTTTCTGCTATCTGACGTACAGGTGCTTCTAGAGCTTTTAAGACGATATTAACCCCTGTAGCTACGTCGCCTTCAGCTTCAATTTTTGATACTTCATCAAAAATGTTCATAAATGCTGTACCACCGCCTGCTACAATTCCTTCTTCAACGGCAGCTCTTGTAGAGTTTAAAGCGTCTTCAATACGTAATTTACGCTCTTTTAACTCTGTTTCACTTGCTGCACCAACTTTAATTACTGCAACACCGCCTGCTAATTTCGCTAAGCGTTCCTGTAATTTTTCTCTATCAAAATCAGAATCAGTTTCATCAATTTGTGCTTTGATTTGACTTACTCTTGCATCGATATTGTTTTGATCACCATCACCATCGACAACTGTAGTATTGTCTTTAGTAATTTCAGCTTTATTAGCAGTACCAAGCATATCAATTGTTGCATCTTTAAGTTCTAAGCCTAAATCGTCAGTAATCACTTGTGCACCTGTTAAAATTGCTAAATCTTCTAACATTGCTTTGCGACGATCGCCAAATCCAGGCGCTTTTACTGCAACTGCTGTAAACGTGCCACGCATACGGTTTAATACTATATTTGTTAATGCATCGCCTTCAACATCGTCAGCTACTATTAAAATTGGACGATTAGCTTGAACCACTTGTTCCAATAACGGTAAAATATCTTGGAAAGATGAAATCTTTTTATCTGTAATTAAAATATATGGTCTTTCTAACTCTGCAACCATTTTATCTGAATCTGTGACCATATATGGAGATTGATAACCTCTGTCGAATTGCATACCTTCTACAACTTCTAATTCGGTATTAAAGCCACTTGATTCTTCAATTGTAATCACACCATCATTTCCAACTTTTTCCATTGCTTCAGAAATATATTTACCAATTTCTTCATCAGCTGCTGAAATAGAACCAACTTGTGCTATTTCATTTTTATTATCTACATTTTGTGAAATTTCATGTAAAGCTTCAATCGCTACTTCTACAGCTTTGTCAATACCTTGACGTAGTCCAACTGGGTTAGCACCGCTTGTAACATTTTTCAAACCTTCTTGAATCATTGCTTGTGCTAATACAGTAGCTGTAGTTGTACCGTCTCCAGCGATTTCATTTGTCTTGTTCGCTACTTCTTGTACTAATTTAGCACCCATATTTTCATAAGGATCTTCTAATTCAATTTCTTTTGCAATTGTTACACCGTCATTAGTAATTAATGGTGAAGTGTATTCTTTATCTAATACAACATTACGTCCTTTAGGACCAATTGTAACTTTAACAGCATTTGCTAATTTATCTACACCTCTTAGCATAGATTGACGTGCATCTTCAGAAAACTTTAAATCTTTAGCCATATTTCTTAACCTCCATGTTGTTAGTATATTTTATCGTAGTTATAATTTTTATTATTCAATAATTGCTAAAATATCATCTTCGTTTAGAATTAAATATGTTTCGTCTCCACGTTTAACTTCTGTGCCAGCGTATTGTTGAAAAACAACGTTATCGCCTTCATTCACTTCAGGAGCAACTCGAGAACCATCTTTTAAAATACGTCCTGCACCTACTGCAATTATCGTACCTTCATTTGACTTCTCTTTAGCGCTATCTGTTAATACAATACCACTTTTTGTTGTTTGCTCTTGTTCTATTTTTTGAATAATTACTCGGTTACCTAATGGTTTTAACATTGATTGTTCCTCCTTAGAATTGGAAATCTTTAGCACTTTATTACCTTGAGTGCTAATCTATTTTCTATAATAATCAAAGTTGGTCAATATTTCAAGTTAAAACCATCGTTGTATATTTTGTGTATGAACATAATTTACGCTAAAATAAGATATAAACTATTTTTGGAGGTTCATTATGTCTCGTTTGTGGGTATCCATATTGACATTAGTTATTTATGGTCTAGCACAATATGGTGTTTTATTTTTACATATGGCTGGTTTTTTCAGCAATTTAAGTGGTAAATCGTTAATGTTTACCAATATTTATACACAAGTGATTTTATTTATAATTGCATCCATCATTATCATTATAATCAATAATTTCATTGCTAATCCAACACAGTTAGAACAACAAGCAAAAGAGAAGAAACGCTACGCAATACTATGGGCATTCGTTGGATATGTTAGTGTTATGGTTTATCAAATCATTGCTAATTTAATTAATATGTTTGTATTAGGTGGACCGCAATCAAGTCCAAATACAGAAAGGTTAATGAAAGTCGCTCAAGATATACCTGTCTTCATTATTTTAATTTCAATTGTAGGCCCAATTCTTGAAGAATATGTGTTTAGAAAAGTTATCTTTGGTGAGTTATATCAACTTATGAAAGGTAATAAGACCCTAAAATTCATTGTAGCTTCGGTAGTAAGTTCTATTATATTTAGTGCTGCACACGGTGACCCAGCTTTCTTCATCATTTACTTTGGTATGGGAATGATTTTTTCAGGATTATATGCGTTTACTAAGCGCATATGGGTTCCTATTGCTGTACATATGATGCAAAATGGTTTTGTAGTAATTATTCAAGTTTTAATTGGACCAGAAAAAATAAAAGAGTTACAAGAAACTACTTCATTTATTTTTAATCTTATTGTTTAACTAACATTTTGTTATAAAATAAGAAAATAGTTACATTCTCAAAATAAAGGGTTAATCCATCTTATGAAATGGATTAACCCTTTTTATATTTTAGTTATTCATTATTTTTGTTTTTACGATGAACAAAGTAACCAACTACGACACCTATAAAGATAATAAAAATAGCTGTTATTAAAGCAAATAATATACGTTCAAATTTTATATCAATAGTATTTTTTGAATCTTTATCTGCAGTTTCAGTCATTTCTTCATCGCCACTAGAGTGATACTCATATTTACCTGTAGCACTTTCCGTTTTGGGATTTTTCAAATCTGGCATAGAACCAATTTCACCTGTAATCAAAGCTAAAACTTGATTATCTAAATTTTTATAATAATCCTGCGATTTTAATGGGTTAAAATACTGAAATTTAAAATAATTCGTTCCTTTCTGTAACTCATTTAAAAAAGCATTATCATCAAATCGTTGTGGTCTTAATATGGATAAAATTTCTCTATTAGAAATTTTTTCTTCACCATTGTTTAATTGTTTTACTTGGTTTACGACAAAAGGATTATATTTAAATGAACCGGTAGACATTTGGTTAAATCTATTTAAAATTTGACGGTCACTTTTTGTATGCGTCGACGCTTGATTTGTATCTTCTTTAACTGCTAAATCTCCATAATTAAAATCACTTTGATATTTATTTGATTGTGCATTTTCACTTGACCCTTTTAAGTTCGGACGCGCAGAATATGATGGTTTGATTGGTTTTGTTGGTTGATACGCATCTCCATTACCACTCTCATGATTTCCATTACTTGGTGTATTGGGATAATGAGAGTTTGACGGTGGTGTCAAATTAGGCCGGTCAGGCTTTGTCGGTGTTCCTGTACCTCCATTTAAACCGGTTGTATTTCCATCGTTGGGTTTATCTGGTTTTGGCGATGAACCTCCACCTTCATTTGGTCGGTCAGGCTTTGTCGGTGTTCCTGTACCTCCATTTGAACCGGATGTATTTCCATCA
>NZ_PPRL01000008.1 GCF_002902235.1 Staphylococcus ureilyticus | reverse complement strand
GAGTAGTAATGCCATATGTACGCTCATTCCTTTATTATTATTTACTTCTATACTAAATATAATCTAAAATAGTTATATAATTAAGAGGATGTACGTTCTATTTCAAGGTATTTATGAAATGTAAAACTAAATTATTCAAAGAATTATATTATGCTTTTACTGAAGATGGTAAGAAGAATTTTCAAAAGATTTATAAGGAATTAATTTTTTATAAAATATTATAAAATATATAATACTTTCTTTTTTACTGACATTAAGTGTCTAAGGTAGGGATTAAGTGGTATTGTTGTAGATCTCTAAAGTGAGGAACCATTAGATGCTATTGTATTTTAGCCTAACAACAAAAATAGGTAAATCGTATTTTCTGTATAAACAAAATTTTCCAGTCCAGTAGTTAGTGCTTACGTATTTCGAAAAAGGTATAATTATTTAAAAAGTAGCTTTAATAAGTTAAGGAGGGAAAATAAATGAGTGAAGTTAAAATGATAACATATGAGCCTATAATTTTTAAAAAAAGAAAAGGAAATAAAATTATAAATGAAAACGTGGATATACCTCCCTTTTTAGATGCCTCTTTTCGAACAGAGCCATCATTAAATAGAGATTATCCAGGAATAACATCATTGTGTAGAAAAAGCAAATTAGCTCCACATTTAAAAGTTGGAGATAAGGTTGTGTACATTACAAAAAAAGGTGAATATACCTTAAAATTTAGACACTGGCGGTTGGTTGCAATTTTAGAAGTGATTGAAACTTTTGAAAGTCATTATGATGCGGCAAAATGGTATAGAGAGAATAATTATGAACTGCCCAAAAATTGTATAGTAGACGATAATCCACCACTTTCTCTCAATAAAACTACAATTAATAGTCAAAGAGAAATTGACAAAATAGAAAAATGGTATAATGAAAGAGCGAAAGAATACCCACAATTTAATATTTGTAAAAAAGAATATGTAGAATTAGAAAATCCGCCAATAATTGATGAGTCAAAAATGAGGATGATTTTTAATAATACTATACCGGGAACACAAAATCCTAAACGTTTGAGTGGAGATCAATATAAAGAATTAATAAAGTTAATATAAAATTTTGTATTTTTATTAAATTTTTAATGAAATCAAAAATAATCATTTAGATTATGTAAAATTTTTGTGAGAAATTATATAATAAATTAAGTGGCGAAGATATTTACAATAGTAGATAAGCTTCGCTATTTTTGTTGAAAAAGTGTCTAAAACGACAATAAAAACCGCATCACTACCCGATAAGCAGAAGCTTATCACAAATAAAGCTAAAAAATAGGTTGTATATAACTCACTTTGAAATTGATTGAATATATAGTAACTTTAATAGAATGCAGCTATTGTGGCGTAGAATATGAGAATCAAAAAATGATTAATATAGTTTGAAGAGAGTGAGCATAAATACTAGAAAAATGGCCAGTAAATGAGTTTACTATAAACTCATTTACTGGCTTCTCTAATAATTATCAAGACAATTTGCGTTTCTAGGCATACTTTGAAATGCGCTATTTTCTTTAAGAATATTAATATATGACTTGTGTTGGTAATGATAACCTTGGTTAGAGTGTATTGTCATGTGATAGTTAAGATTAGATCTTTTAATTAAAACATTGTTTTAAATATCGATGACAAGGTCTAATGTAGGACGTGTAGATATAAGGTTCGGAATTATATAAATCCATAAAAGGAGATAAATCGAAAACCTTTATACCCTGGGTGGGTATATGTTATAGTATAAGTAGCTTTACTATAACATTTTCATTAGGAGGGGTTAATTTGAATAATAATGGTGAAGAGCATAATCATCAAAATCACATGAATCATTCTAATCAAATGCATCATGATAACCATGCCTCACATCATCATCATAGTGGCCATGCACATCATCATGGAAATTTTAAAGTTAAGTTTTTTGTTTCATTAATTTTTGCAATACCTATCATTCTTTTATCGCCAATGATGGGTGTTAACTTACCTTTTCAATTCACATTTCCAGGTTCTGAATGGGTAGTGTTAATATTAAGTACAATTTTATTCTTTTATGGTGGTAAACCGTTCTTGTCTGGTGGTAAAGATGAAATTGCTACAAAAAAACCAGGCATGATGACCTTAGTTGCCCTAGGTATTTCAGTAGCTTATATTTATAGCTTGTATGCTTTTTATATGAATAACTTTAGTAGTGCAACTGGTCATACAATGGACTTTTTTTGGGAATTAGCAACCTTAATTTTAATTATGCTATTAGGACATTGGATAGAAATGAATGCTGTCGGAAATGCTGGAGATGCTTTAAAGAAAATGGCAGAACTGTTACCTAATAGTGCTATTAAAGTTATGGATAATGGCCAACGCGAAGAAGTTAAAATATCAGACATCATGACTGATGATATCGTCGAAGTAAAAGCCGGAGAAAGCATTCCAACAGATGGTATTATCGTTCAAGGACAAACATCTATAGATGAATCCCTAGTCACTGGAGAATCTAAAAAAGTACAAAAAAATCAAAATGACAACGTCATCGGGGGTTCTATTAATGGGTCTGGAACAATACAAGTCAAGGTTACAGCTGTGGGAGAAGATGGATATCTTTCTCAAGTTATGGGACTTGTTAATCAAGCACAAAATGATAAATCTAGTGCTGAATTGTTATCTGATAAAGTGGCGGGTTATTTATTCTACTTTGCTGTAAGTGTTGGCGTGATTTCTTTTATTGTCTGGATGCTCATTCAAAATGATGTTGATTTTGCATTAGAACGTCTTGTAACTGTGTTAGTCATTGCTTGTCCACATGCTTTAGGCTTGGCAATACCTTTAGTCACTGCACGTTCTACTTCAATTGGTGCACATAATGGTTTAATTATTAAAAATAGAGAGTCTGTAGAAATAGCTCAACATATCGATTATGTAATGATGGACAAAACTGGTACTTTAACTGAGGGTAACTTTTCTGTGAATCATTATGAGAGCTTTAAAAATGATTTGAGTAATGATACAATATTAAGCCTTTTCGCCTCATTAGAAAGTCAATCTAATCACCCATTAGCTATAAGTATTGTTGATTTTGCGAAAAGTAAAAATGTTTCATTTACTAACCCACAAGACGTTAATAATATTCCAGGTGTCGGATTAGAAGGTCTAATTGATAATAAAACATATAAAATAACAAATGTCTCTTATCTTGATAAACATAAACTTAATTATGACGATGACTTGTTTACTAAATTAGCTCAACAAGGTAATTCAATCAGTTATTTAATTGAGGATCAACAAGTCATTGGCATGATTGCTCAAGGAGATCAAATTAAAGAAAGCTCAAAACAAATGGTAGCTGATTTACTATCAAGAAATATTACACCAGTCATGCTTACAGGTGACAATAATGAAGTGGCACACGCTGTCGCAAAAGAATTAGGTATTAGTGATGTCCACGCACAACTCATGCCAGAAGATAAGGAAAGCATTATAAAAGATTATCAAAGTGACGGTAATAAAGTCATGATGGTCGGAGACGGTATCAACGATGCGCCGAGTCTTATAAGAGCGGATATTGGTATAGCAATTGGTGCAGGTACAGATGTTGCAGTGGATTCAGGTGATATCATACTTGTTAAAAGTAATCCATCAGATATCATTCATTTCTTGACCCTTTCAAATAATACTATGAGAAAAATGGTGCAAAACTTATGGTGGGGTGCAGGTTATAATATTGTTGCTGTACCTTTAGCAGCTGGTATTTTAGCATTTATTGGCTTGATTTTATCACCTGCAATAGGTGCTATTTTAATGTCTTTAAGTACAATTATCGTTGCAATTAATGCCTTTACATTAAAATTAAAATAAAAGATAGGAGTTTTATTATGATTAAAAAATTATTTTTTATGATATTAGGATCATTACTAATATTATCAGCTTGCTCCAATAATGATGAAAAAGATAAAGACACTAATGACCAAAAAAGTGAGAGCCATATGAAGCATAATGATGAAAGTAAAGTTCCAGAAGATATGAAATCGACTAATGAGGGTGAATTTAAAGTGGGAGATAAAGTAACGATTACAGCAGGGCATATGCCAGGTATGAAAGGTGCAGAAGCTACTGTAAAAGGTGCGTATAAAACATATGCCTATGTTGTAAGTTATAAACCCACAAATGGAAATGAAAAAGTAAACAATCATAAATGGGTCGTAAACGAAGAGATTAAAGATGCACCTAAAGATGGATTTAGTAAGGGCGATACTGTTAAATTAGAAGCAAGTCATATGTCTGGTATGAAAGGTGCTACAGCCAATATAGATAACGTGAAAAAGACTACTGTTTACGTAGTTGATTACAAATCCAAAGATAATGGTAAAATCATTAAAAATCATAAATGGATGACAGGAAATGAGCTGAAAGCACGATAAAAATCTAGTTCTAAATTGAGAAATAAATAGATATAAAAATATCCTCCTTAATCAATAATTTAAATAACTTATTATTGTTAAGGAGGATATTTTTTAGTGTGTAAATTAAAAAGAATTTTAGAAGAATAACATTTATCAAAAAACTGTTCATTACCTTATTAATTGAAATTATATAATTAAAAACCGCATCATTAGCCAATACGCAGAGCCATATAATAAATAATCCTGAAAATCCACCCAATTTAAAGATTAATTGGGTGGATTTTTAGTTTAGGTTAAATAATATAAAGATAATAAACATGACACTTGTAAAGCGATTTAATTCTTGTACTTTATCACTAAGATTTAAATAGATAATGATAGGCTTTTTGTTTTTTTGATACAATGTCACAAAGGTCTTTTGAATAATCGAATTCTTTATTATTGATTTTATGTTTCTCTTTTCTAATCCCTTTACGATATCCATAGTTATTGAATGCTATTTTGTGATACTAATACCTAATTTTTGGTGTGTATAATTATAAATATCAGGAGTTGCCTGACAAATTTCATTGATTAAAAGATAAGTTGAATAATTGCAACAATGATTAAAATACTGATGATCCATTTTTGTATGAAGTTAGGGATCTTTTTACTTAATTTCAAACCTAAGGGAGCAAAGAGAATACTCCCTATTATTAGAAATAATGCGTCTTCAAAAGGAATGTAACCTTGTATAAGTTTAATGATAAAGGCACCAATTGAAGATATAAAAGCAATTACTATACTATTAGCAACTACCGTATTCATTGGTAATTTGAATAAAACTAGCAATATAGGAATAATAATAAAAGCGCCGCCTGCGCCAACTATACCTGAAATGATACCAACGAAAAGACCAACCATAACTAATAATGGTTTGTTAAAGGAAGACTGATTTAAATTCGGTTTTACGTTAATAAACATTAAAATTAATGCGATTAAAGCAATGATAATATATATTGCATTTACAAATTCAGCATTAAATAAATTTGCTAGGAGTGCGCCTAACATGCTCCCTGTAATCATACCTCCACTCATATAAATAACTAATGGTGGGGAGAATTCTGTTTTTTTTCGCGCTTTTAATGCCCCACTTAAAGTACTGAAAAAGACTTGACTGGAAGTAAGTCCTGAAGCGATGTATGCACTGTATGCAGGAACACCAAATAGTGGCGGTAATAATAAAATAGCTGGATAAATAATGATAGCACCACCGATACCTACTAGACCCGAAATAAAGCCTCCGAATACACCTATAAGTAACATCATAATAACAGTTGAAATATCCATTATTTACTTTTTACCAATAAGTTAACGGCTTCATTAATCAATTCTTCAGAATTTTCACCATTATCCTCTGCTGCTTTTACACATTCTATTAAATTTTCACTAATGATAATCCCCATCAAACGTTGGATTGAACTTTTTGATGCACTGATTTGAGTAATGACATCTTTACAATCTTTTTCTTCTTCCATCATTTTAATAACTCCATTGAGTTGACCTTGTATTCTATTAATACGATTAATCATTTTTTTATCATAATGCATAGTTATTCCCTCCACTTTTAATTGAATAAAGTCATAATAATAGATAGAACCAAAAATGTCAAATACCCCGTTGGGTATTTGACATGCTGTAAACAATCAGTTAATATACCCCTATAGGTATTTATTAGGAGGATATTATGAAACAATATAACGAAAAGCATATCAACAAATTCAGTAAACAAGAATTAGAAAAATTGGGTGCACAAGGTCAACTGATTGACGTAAGAACAGAAGAAGAATATGAGCTTGCACACATAAATGGTGCGACATTACATCCTGTAGATAAGATTGAATCGTTCAATAAAGATAAAAACACAACCTATTTTGTACACTGTAAAAGTGGTACCAGAAGTGCTAAAGCGAGCGAATATTTAGCTGAACAAGGCTACGACATTGTTAATTTAGACGGTGGCTATAAAGCGTATGAAGCAAAAAACGACGATGATAATACATTAGAAGAAAATACTAATGTAGCAATTAAAGCAGAGCGTAAACAATTTAACTATAGTGGTCTTCAATGTCCAGGTCCAATTGTAAACATCAGTAAAGAAGTGAAAAATATCGAAGTAGGCGAGCAAATCGAGGTTACAGTTACAGATCCTGGGTTCTTTAGTGACATTAAAAGCTGGGTCAAACAAACAGGACATACGTTAGTTAAACTGGATGAAAGTAATAATGGAATTAATGCCATTATTCAAAAAGAAAAACCAAAAGACTTGGAAGTGAACCATACTGCCAAAGGTACGACAATTGTACTATTTAGTGGTGAGTTAGATAAAGCAGTGGCAGCAATGATTATTGCGAATGGCGCTAAGGCTGCAGGCAGAGACGTAACTATTTTCTTTACTTTTTGGGGACTCAACGCGTTGAAAAAGAACCAATCCGTTCATGTTAAAAAGCAAGGTATCGCAAAAATGTTTGACTTGATGTTGCCAAAAACACCTGTACGCATGCCGCTATCTAAAATGAATATGTTTGGTTTAGGTAATATCATGATGCGCTACGTAATGAAAAAGAAAAATGTTGATTCCTTACCGTCACTCATTGACCAAGCAATCGACCAAGATATCAAATTAATCGCTTGTACGATGAGTATGGATGTTATGGGCATTCAGAAAGAAGAGCTCAGAGACGAAGTTGAGTACGGGGGCGTAGGTACTTATATTGGTGATACAGAAAATGCGAATCATAATTTATTCATCTAATTAAATCTATTAAAAAAGGAGTTTCAACATGTTTTTTAAACAATTTTACGATAATCATTTATCTCAAGCATCTTATTTAGTTGGCTGTCAACGTACAGGAGAGGCAATAGTAATTGATCCTGTTCGTGATTTAACAAAATATATGGAAGTTGCAGATAGCGAAGGTTTTAAAATTACACAAGCTGCAGAAACACATATTCACGCTGATTTTGCTTCTGGAATTCGGGACGTGGCAGAACGTTTAAACGCCAATATATATGTATCTGGCGAAGGTGATGATCAATTAAGTTATAAAAATATGCCGGAACATACAAATTTTGTTAAAAATCAAGATATTATTCAAGTAGGTAATATTAAATTAGAAGTCTTGCATACACCTGGTCATACCCCAGAGAGTATTAGTTTCTTACTCATAGATGAAGGTGGCGGCTCAAGTGTTCCAATGGGTTTATTTAGTGGTGACTTTATTTTTGTTGGTGATATCGGTAGACCTGATTTACTAGAAAAATCAGTACAAATGGAAGGTACTACAGAGATTGGTGCAAAACAGATGTATCATTCTATAGAAGGTGTTAAAGATTTACCAGATTATATTCAAATATGGCCTGGACACGGTGCTGGAAGTCCTTGTGGTAAAGCATTAGGTGCCATACCAATGTCTACGCTAGGTTACGAAAAAATTAATAACTGGGCATTTAATGTAACAGATGAATCTAAATTTGTTGAAACATTAACATCAAATCAACCAGCGCCACCCCATCACTTTGCACAGATGAAAAAAATTAATCAGTTTGGTATGAACATGTATCAACCATACGACGTTTTTCCTAGTTTAGATAATGCAAGAATAGCCTTTGATCTTCGTAGTAAAGAAGCCTTTCATGGCGGTCATACTGAAGGTACAATCAATATTCCTTACAACAAAAACTTCATTAACCAAATCGGTTGGTATTTAGACTATGAAAACAGTATAGATTTAATTGGTGATAAATCTACCGTTGAGCAAGCAACACATACTTTACAATTAATTGGCTTTGATAATGTAGCAGGTTATCGTTTACCAAAATCAGAAATTTTAACCCAATCCATCCATAGCGTTGATATGACTGGTAAAGAAGAATATATACTTGACGTACGTAATGAAGAAGAGTGGAATAATGGGCACTTAGATCAAGCAGTCAATATTCCGCATGGTAAATTATTAAATGAAAATATTCCATTTAATAAAGAGGATAAAATATACGTACATTGTGAGTCAGGTGTTAGAAGCTCAATAGCAGTGGGTATATTAGAAAACAAAGGCTATGAAAATGTCGTGAATATTAGAGAAGGCTATCAAGATTTCCCAGAATCATTAAAATAATTTAAAGATGTGGAAAAGTGAGTAGTCATATCAAATTGTTATTGTAAGACAATCAGATATTATAATACCACCAAGTTTATTTAGAATAAATAGAAGTTTAAAAGAAATATAGATATGATTCCTAATTAGTCATAATAGCAATAGATTTATAAAATTAATATAAAACCTTTTCTAGTGGAAATGTAGTGAGCCCAAAAAGTTTTACTTTTTGGGCTCACTACATAATTAATGGTTTTTTACTATCTTTTACATTGAGATAAAGTACTATAATTACACGAAATCAATTATTTTAATTTATAATGGTTACTTTAATAACTATACTTATAAAATTTATTCTTTGATTATGAACGAGAAAGATTAGTAAAACATTATACCTATTATAATGCCTATTAGTACAATAGACCAGGAAGGTAATTTATAATACACCAGGAATACGAATAATGAGCTAGCTAGAACAAAGTCTAATTCTGATTTAATAGTTGAAGCCCAAATCGGATTATAAAATGCAGCGATAAGAATACCGACTACACCCGCGCTTATACCTTTTAAAAAACCTTCAGCATAAGTGTTAGATTTAATATCATCCCAAAATGGTAACACTCCAAATAATAATAGAAATGCTGGTAGGAATATAGCGACAGTAGCCAAAATTCCTCCTCCAATACCTTCTATAGACATGCCAATATATGAAGCGAACGTAAATAATGGTCCAGGTACAGCTTGAGCAGCAGCATAACCCGTTATGAAGCTGTCAGGTGATATTAAACCTTGTGGTACAAATTCATTTTCTAATAAAGGTAATACGACATGACCACCTCCAAACACTAAAGAACCAGATCTATAAAAACTATCGAACATTCTAAGCCATAAATTATTCGTCATAGAACTAACTATAGGTAATACAATTAATAGTAAAAAAAATAATGAAATTGAAATAAACCCTAACATTTTAGGTAATTTAAATGTCTTCACTCTTAAATTATTTATGTCTGTAGAGGTTTCTTTTAAAAAGATAAGACCATATATACCAGTAATAGATAATGCGATTACTTGAATGTAAAGATTATCAATTGTTAGAGATAATATAAGAACAAATAATGCCAATGTAATGGTACTTTTAGTATTTGTTAATTTTTTACCCATACCTATTACGGCTTGGGCAACAATGGCAACAGCTACTAGTTTTAATCCTTGCATCCAAGTTAAACTAGAATCATTGTTAATAATTAATGCTGAAAAAACCATAAGTATAATCACAGAAGGAAGTGTAAAACCAATAAAAGAAATAATTCCTCCCAGAATTCCTCCTCTAATAGTTCCTATACCAATACCAACTTGGCTGCTTGCAGGTCCAGGTAAAAACTGGCATAGCGCTACTAAATCTGAGTATTCTTTTTCATCAAGCCATTTTCTTTTCTTAACATACTCATCATAAAAATAACCTAAGTGGGCAGTTGGTCCTCCAAATGATAGTAATCCAAGTTTTAATGCAACAAAAAATATATTTATATATTTATACATAAAAAACTCCTTGTATTTAGCTGATTAATTTTTTACTTAGCTATTAAATTCTTTAATTTTTTTGCCAATTTCATCTCTAACGCGTTGGAACTCTGACCACTCTTTACCTGCTGGATCATCAAAGCCCCAGTGTTCTTTTTTAACGTTTGGTGGTAATATAGGGCAATTATCGTCTGCATCGCTACATAACGTCACGACCAAATCTGATTGTTTTAAAAAATCATTATCAATCAAGTCTGACGTATGGTTTGATATATCAATATCTACTTCTTTCATAGCTTCTATTGCTTTAGGATTAACACCATGTGTTTCAATACCAGCAGAATAGACATTCCAATCTTCACCCAATATTTCCTTTCCCCAACCTTCAGCCATTTGGCTACGACAAGAGTTTCCTGTACATATAAAATAAATTGTTTTCTTATCCATAATTAAAGCCTCTTTTCTTAAAATATGATTAGTGTAAGGTATAAACCTAAGAGTGTTACAAATAGGACTGGAATAGTAATGATAATTCCAGTTTTAAAGTATGTCCCCCACGAAATCTTCACACCTTTTTGAGTAAGTACATGTAACCAGAGGAGTGTTGCTAACGAACCAATGGGTGTTATTTTAGGTCCTAAATCAGATCCGATAACATTCGCATAAATCATACCTTCCTTGAGTATGCCTGTTGTTTGAGATTGACCAATCGCTATTGCATCTATTAAAACAGTTGGCATGTTGTTCATAATAGATGAAAGGAATGCAGCTATAAAACCCATGCCCATGATACTACTAAATAAGCCGTAACTTGAAATATTTGTTAGGACATCCCCATCACTGCCTCCAAAATCCATTGGTTTTATAATTACTGGGAAAGTAAATTCTTTGATACATTCTTTCAATTCTGTTGCATCATTAAATTGTATCGACTTTGCTGTAGGAATGTTTGCTTTTTCAAATAAGGATTTCATGATGTGCTTGTTTCTGCAAGCTTTAATAACCTTTGGTTCAAGGTAAGGCAAACCGTAGTCTCGATTTAATTGATTAGCTACTTCTAATGTCCAATCATTTAAGGGGACGATGCTTTTTGGTTCGTACCCCTGAATTTGATAATATGCTATCTCTTTCTTTATCTCTTCATAGCTTAAAGGATTGGCATCAATGCAAAAATCAAAATACGCATTGTACTTATATTTTGCATTTTGAATTGCTGTCCATATTTGAAAATCACCGATTGCTTTGCCACCAGCGTAAGCATGTTCTCTTAAAAACTGATCTGCACCTAATAACAATAGATATTCTGTCATATGAGCTTCCTAATTTTTATGAAATGATTAATATATAAAATAATACTATATAAAATTATATTTGGAATATAGTTGGAATGAATTTTGGGAAATATGAATTTTATTAATTTGAGTATTTTGAATTGGTTTGAGAGAAGTGTAATGAAATTCGAAGCATGATTAAGAAGATTGGAAATATAAAAAAAGACTAATTCGCTCAAGCGAATTAGTCTTTTTACAATTAAGAGTGGGGGTCGTTCTAAACTCTCAATTGAAGCCCTACAATTGTTAGTTGTTTTTAATATTCGATATTCGGTGCTTTATTCACGTGTTTTTGATAACGTTTTAAAGCGCAAAAACCGATAGCGCCGATTACTGAAACTACTAATAGTTTTTTCATTTTTTTCACAATCCTTTAAAATTATTATGCATTAAACTACTATTTACTATAATAGTTTAGGTTTAAGCTTTTAGAAGTTTGTTGACGTGTACGTCTCATTAAATCAGGATCTTCAATTAATG
>NZ_PPRL01000079.1 GCF_002902235.1 Staphylococcus ureilyticus | reverse complement strand
ATAATTGCAAATTATCTTTATGATAAGTTCAAATGATAAAAAGAAAACCCCCACAAAGCTTTGGTCGGCTGTGGGGGTTTTTGATGTACAAAGAACATCACACTTTTTGTTAAGTTCAGTATATCGTGTATATTCTATTTTGTAAAATAATCTCAACCTCCCTAAAAGGACTACTTAATTATTTTTTTACTATATTGTTCAATAATTTATTGTGTTATAGTTTAACTACATTACATAAAAAGGGGGATTTTATTTATGAAAAAATTAGGTATTCTTGGGACAACTACATTAGCAGGAGCATTACTATTTACAGGAGTAAACTCGAATGCTGATGCAGCTGAATTTTCAAAATCTGATGCTCAAAACTCAGTTCAAAATTTTGTAGAAGGTAATCCTAATTATAATTTAGATCCAAGTTCACAATTCATTGATAATACTGAAAGCGATCAACCAGTATCAAATGCATATAAAATTGGATTTGGAGAAACACAAAATCAATCACCGACTTGGTTATATGTAAAAAAAGATACAGGTGAGATTGTAGATGCTAATGGTAACGTAATACAAGCTGCTAATTCTAATCAAACTTCAGAACAACAGACAACTCAAGGAGAAAGACCTTATGGCGGTGTGACACCTGATGGGATGACGAATGAAGAATATGCAGAATTAGAGCAAAATGTGCCTAATCCTAATGAAGTATCAACTGAAGAATATAATCAAGCAGTAGAAAGTGAAACTGCAAGAATTCAAAACGAATCAGAACAAACTTCTGAAAACACTAATGCTTCTCAATCAGAAGTATCTGAGTTACCAGAAACAGGTTCAGAAGAAAAAAATAGCACTGCAATAACAACAATGATTGCTACTATTTTATTAGCTGCTGGATCATTATTAACTTTCAAACGTTTTTCTAAAAATAACAAGTAAGTATCAAGCAAAGAACAAAAGAACACAAATTAATTTGTGTTCTTCTTTTTTACAATTTTCATTTGTCCGATTATCACATGGATAATTGCAAATTATCTTTATGATAAGTTCAAATGATAAAAAGAAAACCCCCACAAAGCTTTGGTCGGCTGTGGGGGTTTTTGATGTACAAAGAAC
>NZ_PPRL01000078.1 GCF_002902235.1 Staphylococcus ureilyticus | reverse complement strand
ATTCTACTAAAACAAATATGTGTGGGGGGGAATGTCTATGTAGTATTGATAATCATTTTCAATTACATTATACAACACTGAGAATAATTGTCAATTAGATTTCTAATATTTTCTAATATTTTCTAATCTTTTATTTCAACATCGTTATATTTAATTATATTCAATATCTTATTTTATTTTTAATACCCTGTTACTTTCTATAAACTGTTATTTCATATATTATATATTTTGAGGTGTAAGCAATGACAAAAATTTTAATTGTTGAAGATGAACAAAATCTTGCACGTTTTATCGAGTTAGAATTAGAGCACGAAAACTATGCCGTAGATATTGAATATGATGGCAAACCTGGGTTGGAAAAAGCTTTAACAAATGATTACGATTTGATTTTGTTAGATTTGATGCTACCTAATATTAATGGTTTAGAAATTTGTAGACAAGTCAGACAAAATAAATCCACTCCTATAATTATTATCACAGCAAAAAGTGACACTTACGATAAAGTAGCTGGATTAGATTATGGGGCAGATGATTATATAGTAAAACCATTTGATATTGAAGAATTATTAGCAAGAATAAGAGCAATGTTACGTAGACAGCCACAAAAGAACATCATCGACATGCAAGGCATTATTATCGATAGAGATGGCTTTAAAGTAACTGTAGATGGTAATACTTTGGATTTGACGAAAACAGAATATGATTTATTGACATTATTAGCTGAAAATCGTAATCATGTATTACAGCGAGAACAAATTATCGCAGATGTGTGGGGTTATGATTCAGAAGTTGAAACTAACGTTGTTGATGTATACATCCGCTATTTAAGAAATAAGCTTAAACCATATAATAAAGATAAAATCATAGAAACTGTACGTGGCGTGGGATATGTGGTTAGAAAATGAAACAGCGTAAATTAAAAACCAAGTGGATGATTATCACAACAACGATTACGTTTTCAACCATATTTATATTTAGTTTAATTATCATATTCTTTCTAAGTAACGCATTACGTCACAACGAACTAAGCGAAGCCGAAAGAAGTTCATCGGATATCATTCAACTTTTCGAATCTAAACAATTGAATGATATTACACCATTAGACTTAAATGCTTCGTTAGGTAATTTTCAAAAAGTGATTCTTTATAATAAAAATGGTGAAAAACAAATAGAGACTTCAAATGACAACGATATCGTTTATTCACCTAATTTCAAACCTAAAGAAATTGATACGGCTTTAATAAAAAAATACCATAACAACGATTATTTAATTATTACAAACCGGATTAATACGCACCATTTTAAAGGATATAGCGTAATCATTCATTCTTTAGAGAATTATAATGCACTCGTCAATTCATTGTATTTTATTGCACTCATATTTGGAGTGATTGCTACTTTTATAACTGCAATGGTAAGTTATTTCTTCTCTGCACAAATTACAAAACCATTAATCTTAATGTCTAATAAAATGCAACAAATTCGTCGTGATGGTTTCCAAGAAAAAGTGGACTTAGTTACTAATTATGAAGAAACAGATAATTTAATTGTTACTTTTAATGAAATGATGTTCCAATTAGAAGAATCGTTTAACCAACAGCGTCAATTTGTTGAAGATGCTTCACATGAGCTACGAACTCCATTACAAATTATTCAGGGTCACTTAAATTTGATACAGCGGTGGGGCAAAAAAGATGCAGCAATTCTTGAAGAGTCACTCGACATATCCTTAGAAGAAATGACTAGAATTACAAAATTAGTTGAAGAATTATTATTGTTAACAAAAGATAACAACAACAGTAAAGAAAATGAAACCGAAAGTGTAGAAATTAATCAAGAGATTACATCCAGAATTAAATCACTAAAACAACTTCATCAAGATTATGTTTTTGAATTTGTACCTTATCAAAAACCGCTTAATATAAAAATAGACCGTTATCAATTTGAACAAGTCCTAATTATCTTTATTGATAACGCCATGAAATATGATCAAGTTAATAAATATATTCAAATTCAAACAAATCTAAGGAACAAACAAATATCAATTGAAATCACTGACCATGGTGTAGGTATTCCAAAAGAGGATATAGATTTTATTTTTGACAGATTCTATAGAGTTGATAAATCCCGTTCCAGAAAGTTAGGCGGCAATGGTTTAGGTTTGTCGATAGCTAAAAAAATCATTGAATTAAATCATGGGACAATTCATGTAGAAAGTGAAGTAGGAAAATACACGACATTTAAAATCACATTTTGATTATTAACAGGTTACTCATTCAAGTGAAAATATGTTACGCTATAAAATGAAAATACAATTAGCAGAGCCAAATAAAAACAGGTTCTGCTTTTTTCATATAACTAGTTATTGATACTTTAATTTGCTTTTATTTAATGCTATTATTGATTTGTAAGCGTTTTAACTATTTTGTGGAGGGTGTAATATGAGCAACGAAAGTCAGGTTACCCAGGCACCTGTAAATTTCGGGGCAAATCTTGGATACATTTTAGATCTATATGATTTATATTTGAATGATCCAGCTTCAGTCCCTGAAGATTTACAAGTCCTATTTAGTACAATCAAAAACGGTGAAGCAAACATCGCAACAAATACAGCTGATGGTCAACAAAATGCGACTAAAGCTGATAGCACGATTAAACGTGTTATGCGTCTCATAGATAACATACGTCAATATGGGCATTTATTGGCAGATATTTATCCAGTTAACAAACCTGAAAGAGAAAATGTTCCAAAATTAAATATTGAAGATTTTAATTTGGATAAAGAAACACTAGAGTCAATTTCAGCAGGTATTGTATCTGAACACTTTAAAGATATTTACGATAATGCTTATGAAGCTATTGTTCGTATGGAAAAACGTTATAAAGGACCTATTGCATTTGAATATACACATATCAATAACAATAGGGAACGTGTATGGTTAAAACGTAGAATAGAAACACCATACAAAGCAACATTAAACGATAATCAAAAGATTGAATTATTTAAAAACTTAGCACATGTAGAAGGCTTCGAAAAATATTTACACAAAAATTTTGTGGGCGCAAAACGTTTCTCAATAGAAGGTGTAGACACACTAGTGCCAATGTTACAACAAACATTAAGACTTGCTAGTGACGAAGGCATTCAAAATATACAAATAGGTATGGCCCACCGTGGTAGATTAAATGTACTTACACATGTGTTAGAAAAACCATATCAAATGATGATTTCTGAATTCATGCACACTGATCCAATGAAATTCCTACCAAAAGATGGTAGTTTAGAATTAACTTCAGGTTGGTCAGGAGATGTAAAATACCATCTCGGTGGTGTAAAAACTACAAATTCTTATGGCAGTGAGCAGCGCATATCTCTTGCGAATAATCCAAGTCATCTTGAAATCGTTGCGCCGGTTGTATTAGGTAAAACACGTGCAAATCAAGATGATACCGACAAACCGGGAAAAGTTCATACTGATTTCCATAAATCTATGCCAATATTGATTCATGGTGATGCTGCTTACCCAGGACAAGGTATTAACTTCGAAGCTATGAATTTAGAAAATTTAGACGGCTATTCAACAGGTGGTACACTCCATATTATCACTAATAATAGAATTGGCTTTACAACTGAGCCAGAAGATGGTCGTTCTACAACGTATTCATCTGATGTTGCAAAAGGCTACGATGTACCTATCATGCATGTTAATGCAGATAATGTTGAAGCAACTATTGAAGCAATTGAAATTGCTATGGCGTTTAGAAAAGAATTCCATAAAGATGTTGTCATTGATTTGGTTGGTTATCGTAGATATGGGCACAATGAGATGGATGAACCATCCATTACCAATCCGTTACCATACCACAATATTCGAAAACATGACCCTGTTGATGTACTTTATGGTCATCAATTAGTTCAAGATAATATTATTTCTGAAGATCAAATGAATCAAATCTTTGATGAAGTTCAAAAAGAACTCCGTGCCGCTCATGATGAAATAGATAAAAACGACAAGATGGATAATCCAGATATGCAAAAACCAGATAGTCTTGCAGAACCACTCCAAAGTGTCGATGTGGATGTAAGTTATGAACAACTTAAAGAAATTAATGATGCAATGCTATCATATCCATCTAACTTTAATGTTCTTAAAAAATTGAATAAAGTCTTAGAGAAAAGAAGAGAGCCTTTTGAGAGCGAAGATGGATTAGTTGATTGGGCTCAAGCAGAACAATTAGCATTCGCAACAATCACTCAAAAAGGTACGCCTATTCGCTTAACTGGACAAGATAGTGAACGTGGTACATTCAGTCACCGTCACGCCGTACTCCATGACCCTGATTCAGGTGAAGAATATATCCCACTTCACAATGTTCCAGGACAAAAAGCAACTTTTGAAGTGCGTAACTCGCCACTATCAGAAGCAGCGGTTGTTGGCTTTGAATATGGTTATAATGTGCAAAATAAAGATTGTATGACAATTTGGGAAGCCCAATATGGAGACTTTTCTAATATGGCTCAAATGATATTCGATAACTTCTTATTTAGTGCTAGAGCTAAATGGGGCGAACGTTCAGGTTTAACACTATTCTTACCTCATTCATTTGAAGGTCAAGGGCCTGAACATTCATCTGCACGTTTAGAAAGATTCTTACAATTAGCTGGGGAAAATAACAGTACAGTAGTAAACTTATCAAGCTCAAGTAACTACTTCCATTTACTGAGAGCTCAAGCTGCTAGCTTAGGTACACAATCAATGAGACCGCTAGTAGTAATGTCTCCTAAGAGTCTCTTACGTAATAAAACAGTTGCTGACCCAATTGATAAATTTACATCTGGAAAATTCGAACCAATTTTACCAGAAGAACATGATAAAGAAGCTGTTAAAAAAGTAATTCTAGCTTCAGGTAAAATGTTTATTGATTTAAAAGAATATTTAGCAAAAAATCCAAATAATTCAATTTTACTAGTTGCCGTGGAAAGATTATATCCATTCCCAGCTGAAGAAATTGAAACATTACTAAATGAATTACCTCATTTAGAAAATGTAGCTTGGGTACAAGAAGAACCTAAGAACCAAGGCGCTTGGTCATTTGTTTATCCATATCTGAAAGAATTAACTACAGATAAATACGATTTAAGCTATCATGGCCGTATTCAACGTTCAGCTCCTGCTGAAGGTGATGGAGAAATACACAAACTTGTTCAAAATATGATAATCGAACAAAGCACAAAATTTAACTAGGGGGAAGTTAAGCATGCCAGAGGTAAAAGTTCCAGAATTAGCAGAATCCATTACAGAAGGTACCATTGCAGAATGGTTAAAACAAGTCGGTGATAGTGTAGATAAAGGTGAAGCTATCCTTGAATTAGAAACAGATAAAGTAAACGTCGAAGTAGTTTCTGAAGAAGCTGGTGTATTACAAGAATTACTTGCAAATGAAGGTGATACGGTAGAAGTTGGCCAATCTATCGCTGTTGTAGGCGAAGGAAGTGGCAATAATAATTCAGAAGCACCTAAACAAGATAATTCTGAATCACAAGCAGCTGATAGTAACGAAAAATCAGAGCAACCAAAATCAGAAGCTCAAAATGATAATGAAAGCACTGCTGACGATTCACAAAATAAAGGACAACGTGTTAATGCGACACCATCTGCACGTAAATATGCACGTGAAAAAGGCATTGACTTATCCGAAGTAGCAACGCAATCAAAAGATGTTGTTAGAAAAGAACATGTTGATCAATCACAAAATAATAAGAATGAACAAGCTGCACAATCGTCATCAAAAGAAGAACCTAAAAAACAAGCAGCTCCACAAAACCCAACAAAACCAGTTATCAGAGAAAAAATGTCTCGCCGTAAGAAAACAGCTTCCAAAAAGTTATTAGAAGTATCTAATAATACAGCAATGCTAACAACATTTAATGAAGTTGATATGACAAATGTGATGAACTTACGTAAACGTAAAAAAGAACAATTCATTAAAGATCATGATGGTACAAAACTAGGTTTCATGTCATTCTTTACAAAAGCATCAGTAGCAGCATTGAAAAAGTACCCTGAAGTAAACGCTGAAATTGATGGTGAAGACATGATTACGAAACAATACTATGACATCGGGGTTGCCGTATCTACAGATGACGGATTACTCGTACCATTTGTAAGAGATTGTGATAAGAAAAACTTTGCCGAAATTGAAGATGAAATAGCTAATTTAGCTATCAAAGCGCGTGATAAAAAATTAGGTTTAGATGATATGGTAAATGGTTCATTTACTATTACCAATGGTGGTATCTTTGGTTCAATGATGTCTACACCAATTATTAATGGTAGCCAAGCTGCGATTCTAGGTATGCATTCTATTATTACACGTCCGATTGCTATCGACGCAGACACAATTGAAAACCGTCCGATGATGTACATTGCATTAAGTTATGATCATAGAATCATCGATGGTAAAGAAGCAGTAGGTTTCTTAAAAACTATTAAAGAATTAATTGAAAATCCAGAAGATTTACTATTAGAATCTTAATCCACAACACAAAATAGTTTACTAATCCCAATACAACGGCGTTTATCGTCGTTGTATTTTTATGTGCTTATTTCATTTTTGAGAATTTCCCCCAATTCCCCCCATAGCTTAATTATTTTTAGAAGCAGGCTACACTATTCATAATCAAAATAAAAAAGCACCTAATCAATATAGGTACTTTCAGTTTAATTATTGAACTAACCTTAATTTTTCTTTTTGATTAATATTATTTTTAAAGTCTTTGTCATATGCCTCTAGCTCATTAATCAAATTTTGTGCCATATTATCAGTTACATGTGTATATATCCATAATGTCATATTGCTATCAGAATGACCTACACGCTCTTGAATAGCTTTTAATGGGATTGGGGGATGTGCATGCTGTGCAAAGATAGATACATGAGTATGACGCATTGTGTGTGTTGTGACACGCTTTGTGATATTGGTAATCTCCAATGCTTCTTTTAAGATATAATTTATCTTATTAGTTGAAAGGGGATTTCCTTTTTTATTTGTGAATATAAAATCTCGTTCTAAAAATACGGGGTCTAATTCGTTAAATTGCTTATACTTGAATAATTCCTCAAAGATTTCTATCGCTCGTGCTGTAATACCAATTTTGCGCATGACCGAACCCGTTTTTGTAATATCTTTAAACTGTAACACTAATACTTTACCAATACGCATACTAGTTCTATTTTGTTACAAAATATAAACTAAATACAACAATTACGAAGTAAAAGTACACACTTGGGAAATAATAAAACGCTTACAATATTAAATTGTTATAATATTTTTAGAATAAAGTAAAAGTAAAGGAGATAGAAAATTATGAAAAAATTATTGTTTGCAACTTTAGCTACAGGTGCTTTGACATTAGGTTATGCAACTGTCCCGTATGCAGATGCAAAAGCAGTAGAAAATCAGTCACAAGACAGTCAGTCCACAAATTCTAAGATGCAATACTTTTCAAACCAAGATTTGTTTGACCAATTAGAGAAAGATGGTTATGATATTAACGACATTTATACAAAAGAAGAAATTAAACAGTATAAAGCTGAAGACCAATTACGCGCTGGAAAAACTACTTTTGTAGATCATGGTAACGGTAAAGCTACTCTGTATTTATCATCAGCATATACTAAAGCTATAGCGTGGTCAGGAGCAGCTGCAGCTGGTGCAATATCAGGATTAATAGGGGGTCCTTTAGGTGGTTCCATTGGTAGTTTCCTTGGTGCCATGGCTGGTTCATCCTTAGACACAAGTAAAGGGGTTTATATAAATATGAAATCTGTAAAAAATGCCGCTGGTAATTATGTGTTTAAAGGTACTAATTGGGGTTATCAATAAAAAGAGGTGGTTTTATGACACTTAAAAATTCATTGAGATTCGGCATCATAATGGCATTAGTTATGTGTACAATGTTTTATATTTTTCCAATGCCTGAAACGTTTGTGTGGAAAACAATATTTTGCCTAATAATAGTTGGTGTTGGTTTATTACTATCATATTTTATTTTAGGAAAAGAGAATATGAAAAAAAAGTAGCTCATTGTTCTTGTTAAAATTTACCACGTTATTAATTAAAATAGCGTGGTTTTATTATTAATAAATATATTGTATGGATGTAGATAAGTACAGAAGTGTTCACATCTAAACGCAGATTTGCTTTTTGATTAAATATTAGGGGAGTACCCCCAAATTTCCCCCATAGACGAGATTAATCATGAATATTTATACGCATTTATTTATGAAGCGGTTGCTTAAAAACCGCTTCAGTTCAGTGTTTTACCATGTATAACATTAGAATATATATTCTATCTAAATCCAGAAGATTTACTTTTAGAATCTTAATCCACAACACAAAATAGTTTACTAACCTTAATACAACGGCGTTTATCGTCGTTGTATTTTTATGTGCTTATTTCATTTTTGATAACATTCAAATGCACGCTCTAGTATTATTTTACTGTTGAAAGTCATTGTGATTATTTGAATATAAAATAAAAAGCACCTAAATGATTTAAGTGCTTTTGTATTATATGAAAGATATTATTACTAATAATAAAGCACAAGCTAAGCAGATGTATCCTGTAACTTTAAAATTTTGCTTAAAAAATACATAACTTAAAATGAAAATAGATAGAGTTAGGCTTAAGATAGATAGTAGAACAGATACATGAATGATATTAAAACTTATGAAAATATGAAAAACAAATAACATTATAGCTATTATTAATAATATTATTTCAAGTGGTTTTAAATCTTTCATTTGAGGATTGACCATAATATTGTCCTCCCTGAATTTATCAAATTAAGCATATCCATATCATCAAACATGAAAAGCTGTAAAAATATCCTTTTCAATCTATTGATATTATTACATATTAATAATGAATAGTCATATGTAAGTACACAGGTTCATCATGTTGGTTTAAATATTGGTGAAATATATTTCCATTAAATTTAATAGCTTCATTTTTATGAATAATAAAGGTTTCTCCATCTAATATAAGTGTTAAGGTACCTTCATAGACTGTGATATATTCCATTGTATTTGATCCATGGGGCGACCCGTCCATTTGCCCTTCAACTCCAATAACAACCATATAGCTTTCAAACTTCTTTTCAATATCAAACTTGAATAGAGGATATGCTTTATATTTATTATCTTCTGAAATTAAGGGTTGTATTTCATTCAAACTAATTTTCTGTATAATATTGCTATTTTCTTGTGTTAATTCTGTGAATGATACTTTTAAACCATTTGCTATCTTCCATAATGTTGTGATAGATGGAATGGATATCTTACGTTCTATTTGTCCCAACATTGTTTTACTTACACCTGTGACATCAGATAATTGTTCCAATGAATAACCACTTTGTTTTCTATATAATTTTAAATTTTCAGCTATAATGTCGTTAATTTCTCTCATCAATTTAAGCACCTCTATTTACAATATAACGTATAAACCATATACTTTAAAGACCAAACATTATAACGTAAATTTGGACGTTATAATGTTTTGATACGTGGGGGAGATTAAAATGTTAATAATATCTATGCTTATATATGCTGTTGTTGCAAGCTTTACACCCGGTCCTAATAATATAATGGCTTTGTTTTTTTCTCAAAATTTAAATTTTAAAAGCAGCTTACGATTTTCAATTGGTGTTGGATTTGGTTTTCTTTTGTTGTTACTAATATCCAGTATATTTAATACAACTTTGCATGCCGCTTTTCCTAAAATTGAATTTTTGATGAAAATATTTGCATTTATATATTTACTTTATTTAGCTTTAAAGATTTCTATGAGTTCTATTTATGGGACAAAGCAAACTTTTAGTCACAAGCTCAGTGGTTTAAAATCTGGTGTAATGTTACAATTAATTAATCCTAAAGGAATTATTTATGCTTTAACAGTAATTTCTACTTTTATCACACCTTTTTCTACGGATTGGCAAAAACAATTACCCTTTATTATCTTACTGGCTATTATCGGTTTTTTAGGTACTTTGAGTTGGGGCGTTTTAGGTTCTTTATTTAAATCATTTATATCAACACATGAACGTATATTTAATTTTGTCATGGCTGGTCTATTAGTTTATGTTGCTATAAATATTTTAATACACTAGTTATGAAATGATTGTTATTTAATGATTATCATATTGTTGTGAAAATTCGCGCGGACTACAACCATATGAGGTTTTAAATCTTCTGTAAAAATTCGAATAATCACTAAAACCACAATGAGTTGCTACTTGTTGTGGATTTTCTCCATTTTTTAATAACCTTTGAGCATTTTGCAAACGCAGATTTAATAAATAACGATATGGTGGATAGCCAACTAGTTTTGTAAATTGTTGCGTGATTTTATGTCGACTTACAAAAAATTTATTTTCAAGTTGCTCTAATGATATTTCCTGACTGTAATGTAATTCCATATAGTCTAATACCTGTCTAACTAAGTGACTAGATGGGTCATCACTATAATCAACGATACCTTCATTTTCTATTGCTACTCTATTAAGTATGATTAAAAACTGTGTCAGTAAAGATTTAGCAGCTAAATCTTTACCAAAAGCTTGATTATCTTGTTCATTAATTAAACCTTGTAACAAATAATATAATTCTCTTTTTTGATATTCCGATAACTGCAATAGATATTTAAATTTAGATGAATATTTATCAAAACACACGCTTAGATCACAATTTTCTACAGAAAGTTCATTTATTATTTCGGCATCAAATCGTAAGCCGATACGCTCTGCGTGACCATCCTTTTGTTCATCCAAACGATGGAATTCGTATGGTGGAATAATGAGCATTGAGCCAACCTCTAAATTAAAAGATTGTCCTTCTATGGTATAAAGCAAATTTCCAGATAATGAAAAAAATATTTCATAATGATCATGATAATGTAATTCATTTCCAAAATGACCGTCACTTATTTTATGCCATGCGGCGTATTGACCATCAAAGGGTAATGAAATTGTATCAAATTGTTGGGTAAATGTTTCTCTATCTTTCATGAAAATATCCCTCCTGCTCAAAAAACATACTTTTTTCCATGATTTACAATGTTGTTATTTTTCCCTCAAATTATAATTATATTATAACACTAAAATATAAATATTTTTGAAAGGAAGAATGAATATGACATCAACTCAAATTGGCGTTCAAATGATGATGCTCAAACAAAAAGTACAAGAAGAAGGATTATATAACGTACTGAAGAAAGTCAGTGATTTAGGTTATAATGCTGTCGAGATTTCTCAAATCGACATGAACCAACAAAATATTGAAGCAATGCAACAAGCGATTAATGATTTTGGAATGAATATTGCAGCAATGTCCTGTGGTGTAGAGCATATATCTGCTAAACAAAAATATCCCGGAGATACTTTGGAAGATGATTTCGAAAAAATTGTAGCTGATTGTAAAGCTGTGAACTGTTCTATTTTGAGAATAGGGATGTTACCAATTAACTATATGGGGTCCAAAGAAAGCACCTTACAATTTGCTGAAATTTGTGAAACTTATGCCAAAAGACTTAAAGAAGAAGGCATTGATTTATACTATCATGCCCATAATTTAGAATTTGTTCAATACAATGGACAATTTATGCTTGATTTAATGAGAGATCATACAAATTATTTAGGTTTCGAACTAGATATCCATTGGATTTGGAGAGCAGGACTTAATCCAATAGATGTCATTCCAAAATATGCAAATCGTATTCGTGCTATACATTTAAAAGACTATCGAGTAGGTGAAATAGATATGTCACAATATCCTGGCGAAGGACATGAAAAATTATATTATATGTTACATATGATTACTCAATTTGCTGAATTAGGAAAAGGCACTTTACCGCTTAAGGATATTATTGAAATTGGACGTGAAAGTGGCAGTGAATATTTCTTCGTTGAACAAGACGAGCTATACGGCGAAGATCCATATAATTGTTTAACAATTAGCCGGGACCACTTATATGATCTGGGTTATAAATCTTGGTTTTAATGTTTACTCTAAAATAAATATTCTGTGCTTATTTACATTTAATTAAGTAAGCGCTATCAAAATGATAAGGATGTAGATACGATGTTTAAAAATATTGAGATCTCTGGATTTTCTGATGAAATCGCTTCAGATTTTCAAACACAGTTAAAAACGGTAAATGAGCTAGGCATGAGCTATATTTCCTTACGTGGAATTGATGATAAAAATATTGGTGATTACTCAGTAGAAATGATTAAGAAAGATGTAATTCCTCGCTTAAAGCAATGGAATATCGGAGTATCATCTATAGGTTCACCAATTGGCAAAATTTATATAGATGATGAAGTAGCGTTTGAAAGACAATTAGTAATGCTCAAATCATTATGTGAAATAAGCCAATTGCTCAATTGTCAGTATATTAGAATATTTAGTTTTTATATTCCTAAAAAAGACAATTTTGATGATTATAAAAATGTAGTGATTTCAAAATTAAAGGAGTTTGCAAAAATAGCTGAGCAATACAATATTGTACTGTTACATGAAAATGAAAAAGATATTTTTGGTGATATTGCTCGTCGATGTAAACTTATTCTTGATGAAGTAAACTCTCCAAATTTCAAGGCGATATTTGATTTTGCGAACTTTGTCCAATGTGGAGAAGATACACAGGACTGTTACGACTTACTTTCAGATGACATAGCGTATATCCATATTAAAGATGCAGTATACAAAGATAATGTTAATGTGCTATGTGGTACAGGTGATGGTCAGATTGAAAGTATCTTAGTACAATTTTTTGAATCAGGTTATCAAGGATTCTTAACACTTGAACCGCATCTTGTCGTTTTTGATGCTATTAAAGACTTAGAATTAGAACATTCAACTGAAACAATTCAAAATTCTGCTGCAAAAGATGGTGCAGAAGGATATAAAATGCAATATGAAGCACTTTTGAAAATATTATCGAATATAAACAATAAGGAGAATACACAATGAAAAAAATTCGTTTAGGCATTATTGGTTTGGGCGCTCAAGGTAGTACGTATGCTGAATTTATTAAAGCTGGTAAAATTCCACAAATTGAAATTGGAGCGATTTGCGACATCAATACTGAAAAGAAAGATGAAGTAAAAAATCATTATCCTAATGTACCATTTTATAATGACTATATCGCTATGCTAGAAAGTGGGGATGTTGATGCAATTGTTACAACCGTTCCTCATTATCTGCATACTGATATAGGTAAAGAAGCCTTAAAACGGGATATTCACGCTTTACTTGAAAAGCCGGCTGATATTTATGCTGAAAAAGTGAAAGAAATAAGTGAATTAGCAGCATCCAAACCACATTTAACATTTGCGATATTCTTTAATCAACGCACAAATCCACTTTATCAAAAAGTAAAATCTCTTATTGATGACGGTGTAATTGGAAATATTCGTCGTACGAATTGGATCATCACGACTTGGTGGCGTCCTCAAGCATACTATGATCAAAGTTCATGGAGAGCTACATGGTCAGAAGAAGGCGGCGGTGTTTTAGTAAACCAAGCGCCACACCAAATAGATCTATTACAATGGCTATGTGGGATGCCAAAATCTGTGTTTTCAAATATTAAATATGGCTATCAGCGTGATTTAGCGGTTGATGATGATGTAACAACCATTCTAGATTATGGCAATGGTGCGACAGGTGTATTCATTACATGTACCCACGATATTATCGGTACTGATCGTTTAGAAATCACAGGTGATAATGGCAAAATATTAGTTGAAGATAGTAAGACAATCACATTGACACGTTTAAAAGAATCAGAAACACAAATGAATCGAAATATGTCTTGGGAAGAAGCAGCTAAAATCTTTAAAGGCAACGGATTAGAAAATATTTATGATCAGCAAACATTTGAATTTGAAAGTGTGTGGGGTGAGCAACATATAAATGTATTAGAAAATTTTGCCGCTAATATCATTGACGGGACACCTTTAATTGCGCCTGGAAATGACGGCATAAATGGCGTGAATTTAGTAAATGCAATCTATTTATCTAGTTGGACAGGTAAAGAAGTAACAGTTCCAGTAAATCCCTCAGAATTTAAAGATGCATTAAAGCAACAAATTCAAAACGAAGCACATTAAAAATGTTTAAAATCGGAGCTGGTAATATGTTGAAAATTGGAATTATAGGACTAGGTGATATTTCAGCAATACATCTCAATACGATAGAGGCAAATTCCAATGTAGCATTAGTAGCTGCATGTGATATAGATAACGCCATGCAAACTAAAGTACCCAATGCTCAATTTTTTACAAATTTTGAAAATATGTTAAAAGAAGTGGATCTAGATTGTGTACATATTTGTTTGCCTCATCATTTACATGTATCTGCGACAACTGCCTGTGTAGAAAGAGGTATACATGTTTTGCAAGAAAAACCTCTATCAATTAATGCTAAAGAAGGATTAAAATTAATACAATTAGAGCAAAAATATCCAGATACTAAAATATGTGTTTGCTTTCAAAATAGATTTAATGAAACATTTCAAACTTTAAAACAGATAGTACAAAGCAAAAAGTTTGGTGAAATCATTGGTATAAAAGGTATCGTTACTTGGTTCAGACCCGAATCATATTATACTGATAAACCATGGCGTGGAAAATTAGATACTGCTGGAGGTGGTGTATTAATCAACCAAGCCATACACACCTTGGATTTAATGCAATTACTTTGCGGCCCTGTTGATACAATTAAAGGCAATGTATCACAATTGTTAGATTATCAAATTGAAGTCGAAGATACCGCTTCTGCACATATTAAATTTAAAAATGGGGCGAATGGAATGTTTTTTGCCACTAACGCTAATTTTGGCAATTCAAGTATCGAACTTCAAGTCATTTTTGAAAATGAAAAATTCACAATTAAAGATAATATACTTACACGTGTTAATAAAGAAGGATACAAAATTCATATTATTGAAGATAAAAAATTGCCAGGTACAAAATCATATTATGGACCAAGTCATGGGACACTCATAAATCAATTCTACGATTCCATTTATAATCACACTAAAAACTATATACACGTTAAAGATGCACTACCATCAATAGCAATCATAGATGCAATACAAAAATCTTCACAAACAAATGAGACAATTCATTTTACCAGTATTTAGCAAACAAATGAAATTTTGGTATTTTAATTTATTGTGGAACATAATCATAGCGATTAAAAGTAAACTCATTCAAGTTAATTAATGAACTGGACAGAAATCCTTTTTATATCGATTTCTGTCCATTTTTATTATTCTTAGCTTTATTGTAAATAGTAATTTTATAAACTATAATGAAAATAACCAAAATAAGGAGTAATCATGATGACCACAAATAAAATTATTTTAGATTTAGCGATTACATTGGATGGATATATAGAAGGGCCGAATGGAGAAGTTGATTGGTGCATCATGGACGAAGAAATGAACTTTAATCATTTTCTAGAACAAATTGATACTATTATATATGGTAGGAAAAGTTATGATTTATGGGGAGAATTTATGCCAAATTTAAAGGATGATCAATTTGGGGATAAAATGATGTGGGACCAAATTCATAGCAAGCAGAAATTTGTGTTTACTAGCCAAAATTATAGTGATAAAGCGCATACAAAGTTTATTAACGGTGATAATATCAGTAGCAAGGTTTTGAAAATCAAAAAACATAGCAACAAAGACATATGGCTCTATGGCGGCTCAACTATTATCACAACTTTTATAAATCTTAACCTTATTGACGAATATAGACTTTCAATCCACCCAGTCATTTTAGGATCTGGAAAACCTCTTTTTGAACACAATCAAAATCGGGTCAACATCTCATTGTGTAATACACATGTTTATAAAAGTGGTGTAGTGCAAATGATTTATCAAAAAATAGACTAAACATAGAAGCAAAAACATCTCATTTTTGCATAAACAACTTTAAACGGGAAGTTGACTTTATTTTATCTGCATTAAAATTAACAAAATGTCAATTTCTATAATTTTTCAATAGAAATTGACATTTATATTATTTCACCAATAATATTAAAATCTTTGGCTAATTTAAAGCGCGTTATTTTAAGCAATAAATACAAAAAGCTCAATAATCGCTAAAATTAAAAACACTAGAAAAACAATGCCATAAATATTATTTTTCTTGATACTTTCTTTGCTTGCTTTTTGCTGTTTTGCTTTATTATTTATATTGGAAAAGAAAGTAATACCTGAATAAACTGCAATCAGTACTGTTACACCAAATAAAATCCATGTACCAAACATATATATAACCTCCTTAAATAACTAAAATAAATTTTTTCATACATATAAAATAATTATTCCTATTATATACCTATATTAATACATTTCTGCTAATCCTCCAATGTTTAAAATTTACAATTTTGTAAATACAATCACAATCAGATACTTCATCATACAAATAACATGTAAAATAAGTTATAATGTATTGAAAGAATATGAATAGAGGGGTTAATATAATGAATGGTCTTAGAAGTGTAACTACAGGGACAAATGATTTAAGTAAAACCAAAGAGTTATTCTCCAGCATACTTGGATTAAATGTGGCAGATAAAGGACAAGCTTTACGTTTTGGTGATGCTGAATTAAATTCAGGTACACGTATACATTTTGTAGAAGTACCAAACTATATTAACAATAACAACCATATTGAAAATATCGGTTTAAGAGTTCCAAGTGATGAAGGTCTTGAAGAATATCAATCAATTTTAGAACAGCATCAAATTGCTTTCGGTGCGCCTACTGATTTAAACGGTCATAAATATTTCAATTTCCAAGATCAAAATGGGCAGACATTTAATATTTATTCCAATGAACATAATTCTGGTACACCACTCGGTATACCAACCTTCGAAAGTAATGTAAACCCGCTGCATCAAATTCAAGGCCTAGGTCCTGTTATCTTAAAAGTTAACGATATAGTACTTACACAATCTATTTTAACTAGGGTGTTTGGCCTAGAACATTTTGCAGAATATACTCCTAACGACCATGCTAATTTTAAAATACAAGTTTTTCGTATTGGTGATGGTGGTTTAGGAGGCGAGCTGCATGTTCACGCATCAGACGAAGAAATTTTAATGCCGGAACATGGTATATTAGAACAAATTGAATTTGGAATAGAATCTAAATCACGATTCCAAAAGACTATTGAAGAACTTGAATCCATTGGAATCCCTTATCAAACATTAGATCAAGAAGGCGAAAGATCACTAAGAATCACTGAAAAAAGTGGTATTACATTCATTTTAACCTTAGAAACATCATAATAAAAAAGAGAGGATTTTTAGCTATGCTACATGAAACTTGGAAAGATCATACACCCATTAAAAAAGTAGAAGTTACACATACAGATGCACAAAAATTCACAGTGTCTGACATGTTAACTGTAGGACAACAATATGATGTAATAAATGAAACTGAAGAATATTATCAAATCATCGACAACTCTGGACTTGTCGGTGGCTACTTTAAAACCTATTTTAAAGAGGTATAATTTACAATATGAAACATGTGAAATAGAAAACGTGTAATATTAAATATAACTTAAATTAATAAGACTAGGGCTATATAATTTCAAACATTATCCAAGCCCCGGTCTATTTTTAATGATATGAATTTTATAAATTATTTTATTTTTAAAGGAGCAAGGAACAATGACGAATTCGCAATATATTAACAAAGATGAAACTGTGTTTGATGATGCAACATCAATGATGGCATTGAATAAAAATATTTTATTAAAAGGACCAACGGGCTCTGGAAAAACAAAGCTAGCTGAGACTTTGAGCGAAACAATAGATCGTCCAATGCACCAGGTCAATTGTTCAGTAGATTTAGACGCTGAAAGTTTATTAGGTTTTAAAACGATACAGACAAATGAAAATGGCACACAAGAGATTGTATTTATTGATGGACCAGTTATCAAAGCAATGAAAGAAGGCCATATACTTTATATCGACGAAATCAACATGGCAAAACCAGAAACTTTACCCATTTTAAATGGCGTATTAGATTACCGTAGAAAATTAACAAATCCGTTCACTGGTGAAATTATCAATGCTGCCCCTGGATTTAATGTAATCGCTGCAATAAACGAAGGATATATTGGTACATTGCCAATGAACGAAGCACTTAAAAACCGGTTTGTCGTTATTCAAGTAGATTATATTGATGGCGATATTTTAAGTGATGTAATTAAAAATCAAAGCCAATTATCAGATGATAAAACAATACAAAAAATCATTAATTTTAATGAAGATTTACGAACAATGACCAAACAAGGTCAAATTTCTGAAGAAGCAGCGAGTATACGTGCTTTAATTGATTTAAGTGATTTGGCTACCGTGATGCCTATAGAGCGCGCCATTAAACGTACAATTATCGATAAACTAGAAGACGAACGTGAACAGCAAGCCATATTAAATGCAGTAGAATTAAACTTTTAGTGAGGGATATTTATGAGCGATCGTTTTATATTATTTAATGACGAACAGCTAGATGCAAAGCAAGTAATGATGTTGCAAGATTTGGCTCGATTATTACTAAAAAATGAACAAACACAAGTTAAAATTCAAAAATTCCCATATTACGATCCAATCAATAATATGTTAATAACGAGTGCTTTTTGGTCGCATAGAAGAAATGACATTGAAACGACGGGGCTCAAGACTGATGTCATGCTTGCTGCTTATGGCTACAAATTGATGGATGAAACAGTTGTCAACGAAGTTATTCATAATAATACGTTTAAACATCCAAAATTTTTCCAACAACTTTTTAAATTATTAGAAGATAAAAGAGTATTAAACGAAATAGTTAAACAACGGCCGTCTACTAAAGATGCCATTCACATGCGCAATGAAATTAGATTAAGTTATAATAGTACTCAAATCAATGTATATAAAACCAAAAAGACGTTTACAGATTTACTCTTTTTATATTTGGAATCATCGTTTTTAAGTGAGAACTTTTACGACATACCCCAAATTGGTCCACAAATTGATGATATTCTGACAAATATGTATCAATATTTGCCTAATTTTTTCTATAATGATTCGTCCAAGGATAATATGTACTTAGCTGAACGGATTATGTTCCAAATTGATGATATCTTAAATGAAGATATGTTAAATGAATATTATCATTTACCTAAAAAAGTATATGAAGCCATTCACGAACTCAAATTTGAAGATATAAAACGAACGGATGCAAGTAATACTGATAAATCTTCAAACAATGATCATGACGAAGAAAGTGTTAGTGAAGATATAGAATCTAATCATCAAGATAGTGCTTCACAAGGTGGAGCATATTTAGAAATGGAACTACATGAAGGTGAAAATAGTGAGGTTGTTGGTGATAATGACACTGCTAGAGAAGGCGACAGCGGCGATGATATGACAGATATGCAAACTAAAAAAGGTAAAGGATCTACGAATCAAGTAGAAAGTGAAGAAGGTGGGTCAGTAGGCAATCATTCTGCTTTTGCATTAAAAGGGATAAACGCAAACGTAGACGTTAAATGGAACATACCTGAAATAATACCTGAATATCATAATGAATATCATGATGTTGAAAAAGAAGTCCAATTTGAAAAAAAAGACTTGATACAAATTATCAAAAAAACAATAGATAGAGAATACCAAGATGAGCGTCGAAATCTAACAAAAGGACGATTACAAAAAAATCTATTAAATTGGTTTATTGATGACCAATATAAATTATTTTATAAAAAACAAGATTTAAGTCAATCGTTTGATGCAACCTTTACTTTATTAGTTGATGCTTCAGCAAGTATGCAAGATAAAATGTCTGAAACAATTAAAGGTGTCGTTTTATTTCATGAAACGTTAAAATCTTTAAACGTAAAACATGAGATACTAGCATTTAATGAAGATGCCTTTGATGCTGATGATACAAAACAACCTAATATCATTGATGAAATTATTGCTTATGATCAATCAACTATAAAACGAGAAGGACCTAGAATCATGGCATTACAACCACAAGATGATAATAGAGACGGTGTTGCGATAAGAATTGGCAGCGAACGCTTAATGCGTAGAGCGCATAATCAACGTTTTCTAATTGTGTTTTCTGACGGTGAGCCATCAGCTTATAATTATAGTCAAGATGGTATTCTTGATACTTATGAAGCTGTGGAAACAGCTCGTAAATTGGGTATTGAAGTTTTTAATGTATTTTTAAGTCAAGACCCAATTACAGAAGATATTGAAGAAACAATTCATAACATTTATGGCAACTATGCAATTTTCGTAGAAGGTGTAGAAAATCTGCCAAGCCATCTTGCACCATTACTTAAAAAATTATTATTAAAATCTTTTTAGTACGTAATTTATTTATAAAATCACACATAAATTGAAATATTCAGAAATTTATATAGACGCATTCTTATAAATCGTGATAGAATAGTAAATATTATTTTATAGGCAAGAAGGAGAACGATTTATGAATAAAAATACATGGATTATAGGATTCACGCTGTTTGCTATGTTTTTCGGAGCCGGCAATCTTATATTTCCACCAAATTTAGGTTTAGATAGCGGCCAATTCTTTTGGCCTTCCATATTAGCATTTGCTTTAACTGGTATAGGATTGCCCTTATTAGGGGTAATCGTTGGTGCTTTAGATAAACAAGGTTATATTGGTTCTTTAAATAAAATTTCACCAAAATTTTCTGTGATATTCTTAATTGTCATATATTTAACAATTGGACCTCTTTTTGCAATACCACGTACTGCATCTACGTCATTTGAAATGACAATTACGCCAATTGCCCATACAAATAGTAGCTTAGCATTGTTTATATTTACAATCATTTACTTTTTAGTAGTTTTATATTTATGTATTAATCCAAATAAAATGGTAGATCGCATTGGGTCATTGTTAACACCATTATTATTAATTACTATTTTAGCGATGATTATCAAAGGGTTTGTTGATTATGGTGGTAATACACATAGTCAGGCAGCTGAAGCTTTTACTTCTAATTTTGCAGGTTTTTCACAAGGATTTACGAATGGTTATTTGACAATGGATGCGATTGCTGCCATTGCTTTTTCAATGATTGTGGTTAACGCGGTAAAAGCAACTGGCATCACGCACGCCAACAAAATTTTCAGACAAACACTATTAGCTGGAATTATTGCTGCAGTGGCACTTATGTTTATTTATATTTCCTTAGGATTTATTGGTAACCATATGGCTGTCCCGCAAGAGAAAGTTGCCAGTTTAATTGCTAACGATCAAAATATTGGTACATATTTACTAACGACAATGGCAAGCGCTGGATTTGGTGCTTTTGGAAAGTACTTGTTAGGTATCATCGTAGCTCTTGCTTGTTTAACAACTGCTTGTGGATTGATCGTATCTGTTTCAGAGTATTTTAATAGAATATTCCCAAGAATTTCATATAAAACTTACGTTATCATCTTCACGTTAGTGAGTTTTATTTTAGCAAATCAAGGATTAAACTCAGTGATTACAATGTCAGTTCCTGTTTTAAGTATTGTATATCCAGTAGCGATTACTTCGGTACTTTTAATATTACTAGCACGTTTTATTCCAACAAAACCAATTGCACAGCAAATTCCTGTAGCAGTAGTTTCTATTATTTCAATCCTTAGTGTGATTCACACACAAGGTTGGTTCAAGTTAAGTCTTATTGATAACTTACCACTGAAAGATTATTCATTAGAATGGTTCCCAATAGCAGTGATCACTACAATTATTGGTTATATTGTAGCACCGTTATTTAAGAAACAGAAAACTATCGTTTATGAAAAAGAATAATAAAATCAAATAACTCGTAGGGTATAAACATCCCTCATTAACGAAGAAACGTCAATTTCAATAGAAATTGACGTTTTTGTATATTAAGATTACTTGTTCTAGGTGAAAGGAGTACTTAACTGATGGACAGTAACAAGCTCATGATATAACAACCAAGACAAAATATACAATGAAAAAAAAGACCCGTAAATGAATCATTAAAAACATTCATTTGCGGGCTTAATATCTTATAGAGTATTTCTGTATCCATTTTATTTTTGCTGTTTCATACCTAATAATTGATTTTTCATTTCTGTTTCTAATTGGTTTAATTCAGTTTCTGCTTGTTTACGTTTATTTCGACCCTGTTCTTGGATTTGGAGGGTCTGTTCAATCGTGTCTATGATATCTTGCTGTGTTGTTTTTAAGGTTTCAATATCGACAACACCACGTTCATTTTCAGTAGCTGTAGCAACAGCATTTTGCTTTAAAAGTTCTGAATTCTTGAGTAACAAATTATTTGTAGTATCTGTTACTGCTTTCTGTGCAGAAACTGCATTACGTTGTCTCATTAATGTCAGTGCAATAGACATTTGGTTTTTCCATAAAGGAATGCTCGTTAAAATTGAACTTTGAATTTTTTCTGCTAATGCATGATTCACATTTTGAATCATTCTAATTTGTGGCGCAGTTTGTATAGCAATTTGTCTGGATAGTTGTAAATCATAAATGCGTTTATCTAATCTATCTATAAATTGTTCCATATCTGATACAGCTTGTACATCCATTTGATTACCTGTGGATTCAGCTTGAGCATTTAATTTCGGCATATCTTCTTGTTGTATCACTTGTTGCTTTCTTTTAGCTGCTTCTATATACAGTGTTAATTCATCAAAATACGTTTTATTTAAATGATACAATTCATCTAGCATTCCAATATCTTTATTTAAATTATTTTTATGTTTATCTAGTTCAATTGAAATGCGATCAATTTGAGATCCTACAGATTGCATTTTTGAAAAAATTTCATTAACTGAAGCTTTTGTTCTTCTAAAAATACGTTTTAATTTTGATTGATTTTCTGGGTTTAACTCATCTGGGTTTACAGATTTAAGTTTGCTCATCAATCCATTTAAAGATTCCCCAACAGGACCAACATCTGTGGTTTTCACCTCATTAAGAATACGATGTGAAAATTGAGACATATCAGATTGTGCAGAAGTACCATAATTTAATAAGCTATCATTATCCATTGGTTTTATTTGTTTAGTTAATTCATCAATCTTCTGTTCATCTTCTTTAGTATATTGTTTTGTGCTGTTAATAATTTCTGATTCATTTGCTGATTGTTCATCAATATATTTATCCAATGGGTGCGAATTTAAAAAGTCTTGTTCTCTTACCATTTAATTTCACTCCACTTCTTTATATAAGTTACTTTTGTCTTTTTTGTTCAATTTTATTTAATTCCATTTCTATATCTAATTGGCTATAATCTTCTTCATTAATTCTCTTTAAATCTGCTACTAAAGTTCGTTTAACTTCATCTAAAGTGATGCGAGTTTGTGCTAACTTTTGCTTTTCTTCTTCTGATTTTTTTGGTGATTTTGCTAATCTCGTATAAGATTCAATGAGATTTAATGCATTATCAATATGAGAGTAGAAAAAACTTTCTACTTTAAAAAACATTCTGGGTTGTTGCTTTACTGCATAGTATATTGCTCGAGATATTCTATATATTTCGTTTACTTGTCTAAAATCTTTGATTGATCTTACGTTAACAAAAGTTTTTAAAATTCTTCTTATCTTGTCTTGTGCATTATTTAATTGACTATTTACAAAATGATAATCTCTTCGTGTTAAACCAATCTCATTTAAATATTTTCTAGAAGTTAAACGCTGAGTAGGGAAGTAGAATGCTATAAACGCTACTGCAGAAATAAGAAAATCAAAAATAAAATTTAACTCTAATGCAAATACACTAGAAATCCACGCGATAACAGCTATTGGAAAAGCAATAATGGTCCCATAAATTCGCGAAATATTATATCTCAAACTTCATCTTCCTTTATATTGTACTAAAATTTTCCCATGATTCATTCGTTTCTATCTCTTCAATTTCATAATCTTCAACTTGAGAAGCAGGTGAAGCACCCTCAGTGATAGCATTAGTAAATGATGTTAGTGATGATTCATCTCCTTGAGCATAAATCTCTACATAATCAGATATATTTTGAACAGTACCTACAACATTATATTTTTTTGCTATCTTCTCAGTATAATAGCGAAAACCAACGCCTTGTACTATACCAAATACTTTAATATGTTTGCATTGCATATAATCACCTCTTATTATCATTATACGAAATTTTATCATACAAAACTAATATTTTTGTCTGAATAACAATTGTCTATCCGTCAAAAGTATGAAACAGATAACTTGATTTTATATATGATACAGTTAAAATATTACACATAGCTATTTAGCAATATCTTTTGCGTATGGATGAATAAATTTTTTAAAATACGTTACATAATATATAGACAATATATAAAATTATATACAAATAATTCAAAATAAACGTAATAAATCATGATTAATATAAT
>NZ_PPRL01000077.1 GCF_002902235.1 Staphylococcus ureilyticus | reverse complement strand
AGTTAGAAATATTGATATGTATACAGTTTAACATAACTTACAAATGATTGAAATACTGTTATACTATTACTAAAGTAGATAAATTAAATTATTAAAAAGGTAGGCATCAAAAAATGGAAACTTTATTTTCTGGTATCCAACCTAGCGGCATCCCAACGCTTGGTAATTATATTGGTGCGTTGAAGCAATTTGGTGAAGTCCAAGAAGACTATGATTGTTTCTTCTGCATCGTGGATCAACACGCAATTACAATTCCACAAGATCGATTAAAACTACGTAAACAAACAAGACAACTAGCAGCAATTTATTTAGCTTCAGGCATTGATCCAGAAAAATCAACATTATTTATACAATCTGAAGTGCCAGCGCATGTGCAAGCTAGCTGGATGTTAACAACTATTTCATCTATTGGTGAATTAGAACGTATGACACAATTTAAAGATAAAGCAGTAAAACAAACGGAAGGTATACCAGCTGGCTTACTTACATATCCTCCATTAATGGCAGCAGATATCGTTATTTATAACACAAACATCGTTCCTGTTGGAGACGACCAAAAACAACATATTGAATTAACTAGAAATTTAGTAGACCGATTCAATTCACGTTACAACGATGTTCTTGTAAAACCAGAAATACGCATGCCAAAAGTTGGTGGTCGTGTTATGAGTTTACAAGACCCAACGAAAAAAATGAGTAAAAGTGATGATAACCAAAAAAATTATATCTCATTGTTAGATGAACCCAATGTTGGCGCTAAAAAAATAAAAAGCGCAGTAACAGATTCAGATGGTATTATTAAATTTGATCGTGACAATAAGCCTGGCATTTCAAATTTATTATCTATCTATTCAAGTTTAACTGATAAAACAATTGATGAACTCCAAACACAGTATAAAGATTCTAATTATGGTGAATTTAAATCAGATTTAGCTGAAATTGTAAAAGACTTTTTAGTTCAGTTCCAAGAAAAATATGAGTATTATTTCAACTCAGATGAATTAGATACGATTTTAGATAATGGTAGAGAGAAAGCTCAAAAAGCTTCATTTAAAACATTAAAAAAAATGGAAAAAGCAATGGGCTTAGGTCGAAAAAGATAATCTAAAAATCAAAAAAATTGGCATACATCTCATTTTAAAACAGACCAATCCAAATTAAAGGATTAGTCTGTTTTTTTCAACTTTCGATACATATATTAATCTGGTTGTACTCAAATTTCATCATTCCTGCTACAACTATCCGCGTGATTTTAGCAAATTACAATTTTGTTTAGTTGATGAATGCTACATTAACACCGTAATTTTTGAAATATATCAATTTGGTCTTACAATATCAATAATCATTTATTGTCAGTTCTTCTGTTGGAAAGTAATTATTTAACAAGGATTAAAAATGTATGATATCAAAGAATACGCCACTCTCTATATAATGACATAGAAAGTGACGTATTTTCATTATTTCAATAAGTTGTACTCAAATTTCACTTTTCACTTCTTTTATTTCTTTTTACCAGTTTCACGGTCAATTGATTTATCAATGCTTACTTCTTTTAGCGAAGTATCACCACCAATTTGGTGATAGAATAAACCTTTGACTTGTGGATTGGTTAAATGTGCTTCCCCTTTTTGATATATAGGTGCTACAGGTGCATCATTGAGTAATAATTCTTCCGCTTCTTTCATCGCTGCATTACGTTCTTCCGGTTTTTTCAATAATTTACCATTCGCATCTTTAACGAGTTGGTCGTATTTTTTACTACCCCAAGCAGTATTATTTGAAGGATTACCTGTTGTCATAATTTCCAAGAATGTTAGAGGATCTGGATAATCTGGCCCCCAACCTGATAACGATGCTTCAAATGTTTCAGAATGTTCTTGATTTACTCTCTGTTTAAACGGTAATTGTTTAACTTTCATCGTTACACCTGGTAAATTCTTCTCTACTTCTGATTTTATATATTCTGCTGATACTTTTGATCCTGGTGTATCTTCAGTATTCATGGTAAACGTCAATTCTTTCACACCTAAATCTTTTTTCGCTTTTTCTAAGTGTTTCTTGGCTGCTTTCGGATTATATGCAAGTGGTGAATCTATAGATTCGGCAAAGTCTTTGCCGTCAGGTGTTTCTGCCGTTAATTTAGCTGTGAACCCATCTGTCGATTCAGATCCATTATTTAAAACTGAATTCACATAGCCTTCTTTATCAATCGCTTGTGAAATCGCAATTCGTAAATCTTTATTTTTAAATTCAGGTACATTATCTTGATTTAATTTCATATAGAACGTACTAGCTAACAAACGTTTTTTCAAACCAGGATTTCCTTGATATTTATCCACTTGGTCTGCACTGATAGTAGTATCATCTACAGAACCAGTGTCATAAAGTGATGCTCCTGCTTGCTGGTCTTTTAACACTTTATAATTTACACGGTCTAAATGAACTTTTTTCTTGTCCCAATAATCTTCATTTTTAACTAATTGAATTTTATCTTCAACTTTCCAATCTTGAACTTTGAACGGACCATTAAACACTGTTTTATCTGCAGTTGTAGCATATTGTTCACCATGCTTTTTCACAACTTTTTCTTTTTGAGGCAAGTATGTGCCAAATGCGAGCATTTCATTAATGTATGGTATTGGCTTATTTAGTTCAATTTTTAATGTGTGGTCATCTAACGCTTTTACACCTAATTTATCAACATCTTTTTTACCCATATTAATGTCTTCAGCATTTTTTAAGTCATACATTATGTAAGCATATTCTGAAGCTGTATCTGGATTGACAACACGTTTCCATGCAAAAACAAAATCTTGTGCAGTAACTGGATCCCCATTAGACCATTTTGCATCCTTACGCAATTTAATTGTCAAGGTCTTACCGCCATTACTTTTCTTTGGCATTTCTTTAGCGACACCTGGTTGTGCTTTATCATTCTTATCCAAAGTGTAAAGACCTTCATAGACTTGATTGAATAAATCAAAAGATACCGTGTCGGTCACTAGTGCAGAGTCTAATGAAGAAATATCTTGTGGTATCACTTTTCTAAATACTTGTCCTTTGTCCGAGTAGATACCTTCAGCACTGCTACATCCCGCTGTAATCACCGTTAAAGCTAATAAAACTATAAATAGTTTAATCCTTTTCATATTAATCCCCCTTCCCCTTATACTGATGGTGCTTGCATTTGAGATTTTAATGTTTCTGCTTCTTCATCCGTAGTAAATACAAAATGGCCAGGTTGTATTTCATTTAATGACCGTTGATTATTTTTGGATGTGTCTTCTTTATACACTGTTCTTTTTCGAGAACGTTCACTTTCAGGATCCGGTTGTGGTACTGCTGAAAGCAATGATTTCGTGTAAGGATGTAACGGATGATTGTATATTTCATCTGCAGAACCTAATTCGACAATTTTACCAAAATGCATTACTGCTATTCTGTCTGAAATATATTTCACCATTGAAAGGTCATGGGCAATAAATAAAAACGTAATATTGTGTTCTCTTTGCAACTTTAATAACAAATTAACGACCTGGGCTTGTATTGACACATCTAACGCTGATATTGGCTCATCTGCAATAATAAATTCTGGTTCTACTGCTAATGCACGTGCAATACCGATACGTTGTCTTTGACCGCCTGAGAATTCATGTGGATAACGATTGGCATGTTCCTTGCTAAGACCTACTGTTTCTAATAAGTTGTACACTCTTCTTTTTCGGTCTTTTGTCCCACTAGCTAGCTTATGAATATCTATCCCCTCTGCTACGATATCCATGACTTTTAACCTTGGGTTTAATGAAGCATACGGATCTTGGAAAATCATTTGCATCTTTTTATTAAACTTCAACGAATCTTTACGGTTTTTTATTTTTTGAATATCGATACCTTCATAAAGTATTTCTCCATCAGTTATATCATTGAGTTTAATAATGGCTTTACCAGTTGTAGATTTTCCACAACCAGATTCACCAACTAATCCAAATGTTTCCCCTTTATATATATCAAATGAAATATTTTCAACTGCACGCACTTCGTTACGCTTTCCTTCATTAAAATATTGTTTAACATTTTTCACTTGTAAAAGTATGTCTTTATTTTGCATCATCAAACGCCACCCTTTCTACTTGTTGCGGTTTATCGTAATTATTTGGCATCTTACGTAAACGTTTTTGTACCATTTCTGGTGGTTCAACATGAGGTGCACGCTCGTCAAGTAACCAAGATTTCACAAAATGTGTATCAGATATTTTGAACCATGGTGGCGGTGTTTTAAAATCCACATCTAATGCATATTGGCTACGTTCAGCAAACGCATCTCCTTTAGGTGGGTGTAATAAATCTGGTGGTGTACCTGGAATAGCTAATAATTCTGTTTCTGAACTAGTCGTTAAATCAGGCATCGATGATAATAGTCCCCAAGTATACGGGTGTTTAGGGTCATAAAATATTTCATCTACGTCCCCGGTTTCAACCATTTGACCACCATACATAACAGCTACTCTGTCTGCTATATTAGCAACAACACCTAAATCATGAGTGATGAAAACGATTGAAGTACTTATTTTACTTTGTAACTCTCTCATCAATTCTAATATTTGAGCTTGCATCGTTACATCAAGTGCAGTAGTTGGCTCATCAGCAATTAATACTTTAGGCTCACATGCAAGTGCTGTCGCAATGACTATTCTCTGTCTTTGTCCCCCTGAAAATTGATGTGGATAGGCATTAAAACGTTTTTCAGCGTTTGGTAAACCGACAAGGTTTAATATTTCCAATGCTCTTTTTTTCGCATTTACTTTATTGTAATTTCTATGTTTCATTAGTGGTTCCATGACCTGCTTGCCTATTTTCATTGTAGGATTAAGCGAAGTCATCGGGTCTTGAAAAATCATAGAAATATCTTTTCCTCGTAATTTAATTAATTCTTCTTCTGATTTTTGAGCTAAGTCTTCACCCAAGAAATTAATAACACCTTTTTTAATTCTCCCTGTATCACCTTGGAATAATTTCGTAATAGCTTTAGTTGTCACTGATTTCCCAGAACCTGATTCACCAACAATTGCTAGTGTTTCTCCTTTATCTAGAAAGAAATCCACGCCACGTACTGCTTGCACTTCCCCCGCGTCAATATCAAAGGAAACATGCAAATTGTTAACTTCTAATATTCTTTCTGACATAAAATGTTGCCCCCTTTTTATTTACGCATTTTCGGATCAAATGCATCACGTAATCCATCACTAAATAGATAGAAGAATAATATTAATAAACTTAAAATAATAGCCGGAATAAATAATTCATGTGGATGAATCAATAACATTGCGCGACCATCATTTACAAGTGAACCAAGTGATGTTCTTGGTGCTGGCACTCCAATACCAATAAAGCTTAGGAATGCTTCGAAGAAGATTGCATTCGGCACTGTAAACATAGATGTAACAACTATAACTCCTAGTGTGTTAGGTAATATGTGCTTAAATATTAATTTAAGTTTAGATGCACCTAATGTTTTTGAAGCTAATACAAATTCTTGACCTTTTAATTTTAAGAATTCCCCTCTGACAACACGACTCATTCCAATCCAGCCTGTGATTGCCATCGCTAATATAATCGTCCATATAGATGGTTCAAAGATTAACACGAATAAAATAACAACAATCAATGTTGGTATAGACGCAACAATTTCAATAATACGTTGCATCACATTATCAAGTCGTCCTCCAAAAAATCCTGAAATCGCGCCATAAATGACCCCTATAAAAATATCGAGCAATGCTGCAACAACACCAATAAATAATGATACTTGTGCACCTTGCCAAGTACGTGACCATAAATCTCTACCTAATTGGTCTGTACCAAACCAGAAATTTTCTTTCACTCCAGCTTCTTCATAGGCATCTTTACCTTGAGCACCTTCACCATCAAATGGTAAAAATGAAATTTGATCTAGCACAGGTATTTTAGCTGGTAAGTTACGTCTTTCAACATCTTGTTCAGCATAGTCATGCGCACTAAATAATGGCCCAATTAACGCTAAAATAATGATAATAATTAACCCTATCATACCAACTACCGCTAATTTATTACGCTTTAATTGTGTCCATGCATCCTGCCAAAAGTTTTTACTTTCTCGCTGTATTTCAGGCTCTTTTTCAATATCATTGTTACTTCTAATAAAATCTGATGCTGGTATTGCTTCTGAGGTATGTGACATAACTGCATTTGAATAATCTTGATTTAAATTTTCATTTTTATTATCAGCCATTATTTTTTACCTCCTTGTACACGTATACGTGGATCAATAACACCATATAATATATCTACAAGGAAAATAGAAACTATAAATAGTGTACTGAATAAAATAGTTGTCGCCATAATTACTGGGAAATCGTTCGTGGTAATCGATCTTACGAATTGATCCCCTAACCCTGGCACACCAAAAATATTTTCAATTGTCAAAGTACCTGTTAATATACTCGCCAACATTGGCACAATAATTGTAATTACTGGAATCAAGGCATTTCTTAATGCGTGTCCAAATAATACTCTCATTGTTGAATTACCTTTGGCACGTGCAAGTAAAATATAATCTGAACTTAACACTTCTATCATTTCTGCTCTTATGTATCTTGCTACCGTCGCTAAAACTGCTGCTGATAGTGCTAAAGATGGTAACACTGCTGTTGAAATACCTTCCCAACCTGCTACTGGGAACCATTGTAATCTTACTGAAAATACATATTGTAATAAAACAGCTAATACAAATGATGGTACCGATACTGCTATAACTGAAATTACTGTAGCTGTATAGTCAGCCCAGGTGTTTTGCCGGACTGCCGCAATGACCCCTAAAATCAGACCGAGTATGACACCAATCACCATCGCTGTTAAACCCATCTCTAAAGATGGTAATAACCTTGGTTTGATTAAATCCCAAACTGGCTGGTTATCATATTGGAATGAGTTACCAAAGTCCCCCGTAACAACATTCTTCAAATAACTCGCATACTGAACTGGTACTGGGTCATTCAAACCATATTTTTCATTTAGAATTTGCTTTTGTTCATCATTTAATTTTTCATCATTAAATGGTGAACCTGGCATAAGTTTCATCAAGAAAAATGTAATGGTAATGATAATGAATAATGACAAAAACATATAACTCAATCACTTTAAAACATATTTAAGCATATTGTATCCCCCTTTGAATCGAATTAAACATTCCCTTCACAATATTCAGAATATTTAATAACATTATACGTTTAGTTAAGATTTTAATCAATATTCTATTGCTTTACTTTATTAAAGAAATTAAAAATTAATTAATTTTAAACTTCTAATTAAATACTGTTGTTAACGAATTTATAGTAATTTTTATTCATTTTTTAGTTAACTTAAGTTACAATTAATTTAATTCTTTTTTGGGGGGCAACGACATGAAATATTTAAAACATCTCGTATTATTTTTACTTATTACACCTATAATTTCATTTATTTTATGGTTATTTTCAAACCATAATTGGATAAACTTTATTAATATTATATTCTATGTCTCTATCTTCTTAGCAATATTCTCTTTTATCATTTTGATTGTACAAGAAGGCGTTTTAGATCCTACAAGCTTTGGTTTTAGAAGATTAAAATATCAATTGATGAGAAAGAAACATAGAAGCTCGCTTGAAGATGATACGTTTTTTAAGCCTACTAAACCTAAAAAAGATATTTATATTGTTTCATCTTGGGTGAAAATTGCTTTTCTTTGTAATCTCATTTATGTCATTATCTCTATTTTAATATCATTTGCTATATAAAAAGACTGGATTAGTAATTGTATTTAATAACAATAACTAATCCAGCCTTTTTTTCTGTTGATTATCAATATTGGGATTACAGAAAAGTGCATAATAAAGTAGGATAAAGCCCAACAAAACAATGACTGCCACGTAGATAGACATCATCCATGGCAATATAAATGCGCCAATAATAAGTCCTAGCCGTGCTAAAATATTTCCGCCGTAAAATGAAACCATTGCAAATGTACTATACGTACTTCGTTTATCTTCAGGAATCATCAAGAATCGTTGTGCATTTTGTATAGGTGAATATATTAATTCCCCTAAAGTAGCCAAAATTGAAAATAAGCATAAAATCCAAAACGATGTTGCAGACGTCAATACACTGTATCCTAATGTATACAAGACAATCCCAATCATAAATGCAATTCTAGTCGAAGTCGCTGCGACAATTCTGTTGACAGTAAATGTTAAAGTGGCGACAACTACTGTATTAATAATCATAATGACCGTAAACATTCTGACACCATCTATATAAAAACCTAAAATCGATAATGGTTCAAAAGCATCTTTCAACCTTACCACGACATAAGAATTTAAACTCAATTCAGCCATGATGACCATCATATAGCCCAAATTTAGCATCATATAATATTTATCTTTAACTACATCTCGATAGCTTTCAAAAAAATGTTTAAACTTAGTCGTAACGTCGCCCTTTTTACTAATAACTTGTTTAACATCATAATACTTCTCAAATAAGTACCAACTTACTAACATAGCGACAAAGAAAAGAATAAATAATAAATGTTTATGCCCCAAATATAATAATGCACCTAACGCCATACCGATGGCTGTACCGATATTAAACATCCAATAATTGAGTTGATATACATATGCCCTAACATCTTCATATATAGCATCCATAATAGCCGCTTCAAATATAGGTTCACTTGCAGCAAATAATAATTGAAAAACAAAAATAGCAATACAAAATATAACTAAACCAGTACCGTCCATAGTAACCGTAATACTTAGAATAATTAGGCAAATTGCATATAAGAAGTGAATATAATTCACCGTTTTCTTCCTATTATAATTATCACCTAAATATCCACCTAAAAAAGACACTATAAAACTCACTATAATATTTATAATTAAAAATGTCCCTGCAAAAACTGCGTTCACCTTGCTCGTTAAATAAAGTGCTATAAAAGGCATGATGGCTTGACTTGCTATAATCAAGATAAAGTCTGCAATCATTCGTGTTTTCAAAGTTGTTGACAAAGTTGAAAAGCGTTTCATCTTGACTGCCTCCTTTTGAAGTAAATATAAAGCACATTATACACTAGGTGCACACTATAAATATACAATATATCAAATTTAATTATGTATTTTACTATTAAAATATATATTATTTAAAAATTAAAACTATCTTCAATCGATATCATCGCTTATTCATATCATTCCGTATCTGTTAAATAATTTCAGCCAAAATAAATAAGGCTGGACAAATGAATTGTCTCAGCCTTTTATCATTACATATGATTTAGTCGTTAAATTTTTTCAAAACAAGGACGGCATTATGGCCACCAAATCCTAAACTATTACTCATAGCGTAAGTAATATCTAAATCTTCAGCTTTATTTGGAACAATGTCTAAATCACACTCTGGGTCTGGAGATTCAGCATGGATGGTTGGCGCGATGCGGCCATCTCTAATAGATAAAGCAGAGAAAATGGCCTCTAAACCACCTGTTGCACCTAATAAGTGACCAGTCATTGATTTTGTAGAGCTAATTTTTAAGTTTTTAGCTGCTTCACCAAATGTATTTTTAATCGCTTGAATTTCAGTCAAATCGCCAACTGGCGTACTCGTACCATGAGCATTTAAATATTGAATATCTTGGGGCTCAATGCCTGCATCATCAATCGCTGCTTGCATCGCACGTGAGCCGCCTTCGCCTTCAGGTGCTGGAGCTGTAATATGATAAGCATCACCTGTTGAACCATAACCAACTACTTCAGCATAAATTTCTGCACCACGTGCTTTGGCTGACTCTAAAGATTCAAGTACAACAATACCTGCGCCTTCTCCCATTACAAAGCCATCGCGGCCTTCTTGGAATGGTCGACAAGCTGTTTCTTTATCTTCATTCGTTGTTAAAGCACGGCTTGCACTAAAGCCTGCGATTGCCATATGTGTAATTGGCGCTTCAGTACCACCAGTAACCATAGCATCGGCATCACCGCGTTGGATAATCTTGAAAGCTTCTCCAATTGAGTTTGTACCTGTAGCACATGCTGTAACCGTAGCACCATTCGGCCCTTTTGCACCTAAATCAATAGATACTTGGCCTGTAGCCATATCAGGAATTAACATCGGAACAAAGAAAGGACTGACACGTCTAGGGCCACGCTCTAGCAATTGGCTATGTGATAATTCAAATGTTTCCATGCCACCGATACCTGAGCCAATCCAAACACCAATTCTATTAGCTGTATCTTCATTAATATCTAGTTTTGCATCCTTAACCGCTTCTCTTGCAGCGACTACTGCATACTGTGTGAATCGATCCATACGACGCGCTTCTTTTTTATCTATATGATCTTCAATATCAAAGTCTTTTAATTCACCAGCTAAATGAACTTTATATGCTGATGTATCTATACGTGTTATTTCATCTATACCACTAACACCATTTAGTGCATTTTTCCATGAAGTTTTTGCATCATTACCGATTGGTGATAAAACACCCATACCAGTAATGACGACACGATGTTCCTTGCTCATATATTATCCTCCTATTTTCCCCATCTTATTGTTACAGCACCCCAAGTAAGACCGCCACCGAATCCTACTAGTACTAAAACATCATCATCTTTAATTTTACCATTTTCTAATTCTTGTGCGATACTTAATGGAATTGAAGCTGCAGAAGTATTACCAAATTTATCCACTGAGACGCTCATTTTTTCTTTAGGTATACCTAATCGTTCTCTTGCAGATTCCATAATTCTAATATTCGCTTGATGTGGCACAAACATATCGATATCGTTTGGTTCTAAATTTGCTTTTGCAACTGCATTATTAGAGGCTTCACCCATGATTCTAACAGCAAATTTAAACACTTCTCGTCCATTCATAAATATCTTACCATTTTCTGGATTTAAATATAAATATTCGCCTCCAGAACCGTCTGATCCAAGTTCATAACTTAAAATACCTCGGCCTTCAGACACTTCGCCGATAACGACTGCACCAGCACCATCACCAAATAAAATAGCGGTTGAACGGTCTGTGTAATCTGTGATTTTAGATAATTTATCTGCACCTACAACTAAAATATTTTTATAATCGCCTGATTGTACGAATTGTTTAGCGTTAATCATTGCATACATGAAACCACTACATGCAGCTAACTGATCCATAGAAGCAACCTTTCCGATGCCAAGTCTGTCTTGTAATATGTTAGCCACAGTTGGAAATGGAAAATCTCCTGTAGATGTTGCAACAATAATCATATCTATGTCCGTTGGTTCAATACCAGCATCATTAATAGCTTTAACACTTGCTTGATAAGCTAAATCAGACGTCTCTTCATCTTCATCAGCCCATCTTCTTTCTTTAATACCTGTCATTTTCGAAATCCATTCATCTGAAGTTTCTAAAAACGATTCAAAATAGGCATTCTCTACTACTTTTTCAGGCGCATATGCGCCGAAACCTTTAATACCCACGTTCATGGTTGTACACCTTCTTAATAATTTTTTAATACCAGGTATTAATTTAACATAATACATAATTCCAATACAAGAACTTCACCTGGTATACTCATTAAAATCACATTTATTATTATAATTTATAGTGAAAATTAGTACAATTAAAATCTACACTTTATAACTTACTACTATACAAATATCACATTCTTATTTATAATAAATGTATATATATTAAATTGGAGGCATTACATAATGAAATACCTCGCAGTGTTATTTTGGTCTATTGTCTTATTACAAATGGTAAATTTCGTGCTTAACAGTCTTTCAGGTGGGGGCGCACTTAATTTGATTACCCCTATTATTGGTGCTATTGTATTTACAATCATTGTCGTATTATTTGACTTGATTATTAAACCTTCAAAGCATGAAACGAAAGAACAACACTAATTATTTATCGCATACACATTTTTAAGAAGCGTTCGAAACGAAAATATCTCGAACGAATTTAAAAAGGCAATCTCTAAGTTATCAATTTAGAGATTGCCTTTTTTTGCTATAGAAAATTTCTAAGATTTTAAATGTACTAACTTTTTAATTAATCCAACATTAATGTAATAGTAGCCCATAAATGAATTTCTCCAAATCATTTATGGGTATATTTTAATAGCGATGATGCGCAAACACTATTTTCTATTTATTTCTTCTTATATCATTTCTGGTTTAATTTCTTCAAATGTTAAACCATCATCAGATAAATCTATTTTTATTAACGTACCTTCTGGTAGATTTTCTCTAATCATTTTGCGTGCAAGTGGTGTTTCAATTTGTCTTTGAACAAATCTTTTAAGTGGTCTTGCACCAAATTGTGGTTCATATGCTTCTTCACCTAACCAAGTCTTAGCTTTGTCAGAAACTTCAATTGAAATACGTTGTTCCATCAGTCTAATGTTTAATTGTGTTAAAATTTTATCAACAATTAAACTCATATCATTTACAGATAATGGTTTAAATAATACGATATCATCCATACGATTAATGATTTCAGGTTTGAAGTATTGATTTAAACTATTCATAACTGCTTTTTCTGTTGATTCAGTTATTACACCTGTATCTTTTACATTTTCTAATAAAATTTGTGAACCTATATTACTCGTCATGATAATTATTGTATTTTTAAAGTCTACTTCTCGACCTTGTGAATCAGTTAAACGACCTTCTTCTAATATTTGAAGCAGCACATTGAACACATCTGAATGTGCTTTTTCTATTTCGTCTAACAGAATGACTGAATAAGGATTACGTCGTACTGATTCAGTCAGTTGACCGCCTTCTTCATGTCCAACATAACCTGGAGGCGCACCTATTAAACGTGAGACAGAATGTTTTTCCATATATTCACTCATATCAATACGAATCATATGTTTTTCTGAATCAAATAAAGTTGATGCTAAAGATTTCGCTAATTCTGTTTTACCCACACCAGTTGGGCCTAGGAATAAGAAGCTGCCAATGGGTCTGTTAGGATCTTTAATTCCAGCACGTGCTCTGACAACTGCGTCTGCAACCAAATCTACAGCCTTATCTTGTCCCACAACACGTTCATGAAGTATATCAGATAAGTTCAAGAGTTTTTCTCTTTCAGTTTCAACTAATTTTGATACTGGAATGCCTGTCCAAGAACTAACAATATCACCAATTTCTTCATCGGTAACAATTTCACGAATGATGCGGTCATTGTCTTCATTTTGTTCATTTTGGAAAGCATCTTCTAATTCACGTAATTCTTTTTCTAATTGTGGAATTTTACCGTGCTGTAATTCTGCTGCTTTTTCTAAATTGTAGTTGTTTTCAGCATCTTCTAATGCTTTTCGATTTTCATCTAATTCTGAACGTTTCTCTTGCAACTTAGCTATTTTTTCTTTTTCTTCTTCAACACGTGATTGAATAGAACTTTGTTTTTCTTTTTCGTTCGCTAGTTCTTCTTGTAACTCTTGTAAACGCTGTTTACTAGCATTATCAGATTCATTTTTCAATGCCGACTCTTCAATTTCCAGCTGCATAACACGACGATTCACTTGATCTAATTCTGTTGGATTTGAGCCCATTTCAGTACGTATCGTCGCACATGCTTGGTCTACTAAATCTATTGCCTTATCCGGTAAGAATCGATCTGTAATATACCGATCTGATAATTCAGCTGCTGCTACTAATGCTTTATCTTGTATACGAACACCGTGATATACTTCGTAACGTTCTTTCAAACCACGTAAGATAGAAATTGTATCTTCTACATTAGGCTCAGATACATTTACTTTTTGGAAACGACGCTCTAAAGCTGAGTCTTTTTCAATATATTCTCTATATTCATTTAATGTAGTCGCACCAATACAATGTAGTTCACCACGAGCTAACATCGGTTTAAGCATATTACCTGCATCCATAGCCCCTTCAGTTTTACCAGCACCTACAAGCATATGAATTTCATCAATAAACAAAATAATTCTGCCGTCAGAGTCTTTGACTTCTTTAAGTACTGCTTTCAATCTTTCTTCGAATTCTCCTCGATATTTAGCTCCAGCCACAAGTGCACTTAAATCAAGTTCAAAAATTGTTTTATCTAACAATGATTCTGGCACATCTTTACGAACGATACGTTGCGCTAACCCTTCGACGATTGCTGTTTTACCTACACCTGGTTCACCAATCAAAACAGGATTATTTTTAGTTTTTCTACTTAATATACGGATTGAATTACGAATTTCTTCGTCACGACCAATGACAGGGTCCATATTTCCTTGACGTACTTCTTCAACTAAGTCACGACCGTATTTTTCTAAAGCTTCATAATTTGCTTCTGGATTTTGTGATGTCACGTGATTGCCTCCTCTAACTTTTTTAATAATTTCTTCAATAACTTCTTTTTTATTTGCTACAAATTGTTTAGTCGTATCATCTATATCAATAGCAGCTAATACGATGTGTTCCATAGATATATATTCATCTTCATATTTTTTCATATAAGATTCAGCTTTATTTAATAAATTGTTAGCATTTTGGCTTATATATTGGCCATATTGGACATTATCTCCTTGAACGGATGGATATTTTTTAAGCTTTTCTTTATATGATTGATCTAATTTATCAGTGTCTATATGCGCTCTATCAAAAATACTTTTAAATAAACTTTCACTTTCTGTTAATGCCGCTGATAATACAGCTTCAATTTCAATATTTTGATTTTCATTTATTTTAGCCAGTTCAATAGCATTTTGTAATGTACTTTGGACTGCATAGGTCATTTGATTGATATCCAAATTGATTCACCTCACCATTTAATGATTGATCAATAAAGTAAGTTTGACTTTGACTTTCTTTGACCTTATATATATTATATTACGCTTCTCGGTAATAATCAACAATAAAGGGTTGGTTTTTCAATTATTTTAATTGGCTTTGAACGCTTATTATATCATAACTTTTACCAGATACTTATATGTTAAAACATCTAGATAAATAATATAAAGCTATTAAATTCTATAGCAATATTTATATTTTCAACAATAGGACATTCCTCATTACTATAAAGCTATGTTAGCATTATTGTAAATATACAAGATTGGAGGTTATCTATATGAAAGATGTAATCAAAAAACCAACGCCGCCGTTTAATAAACAGACAGCTTTAGAAAAAGTTAAATTGGCGGAAGATGCATGGAATACCAGAGATCCTGAAAAAGTATGTCTCGCATATACACTTGATTCACAATGGAGAAATCGTAATGAGTTTTTTGAAGGCCGAGAAGCAATCAAATCTTTTTTATATAGAAAATGGAATAAAGAACTTCATTACAAATTGATGAAAGAATTATGGTGTTACACCGATAACCGTATTTCAGTTAGATTTGAGTATGAATGGTATGATGCTTCAACAACTCAATGGATGCGTACCCATGGTAATGAACATTGGGAATTTAATAGCCATGGACTCATGACTAGAAGGGATATGAGCGCAAACGATTACCCAATCAAGAAACAAGATAGAAAGTATTAATATCAACTATGCTAATTCATTAATGGTAAATATATGTCATTTAAAGTACATCTTCAAATGACAGTTTTCTTTATAGATGTTCAAAAGCAAAGTAAACGCCAATTTTAACAAAAATTGGCGTTTACGCGTTAGTTAAGCTTCATTGATTTCATATTTCTCTAAGTTTTTAATTTATTTTGCATTGCTAGCTATATGTTTTAAAATTTCATCCGTCAATGCCTCTACACCTTTTGGTTCTAAATGAATACCGTCTGGTGCAAAGTATTCTGTATGATTTTCAGAGCGTTTGTACCAATCAACAAGCGTTACATTCTTGTGTGTGTTTGCAGCATCTGTCATCAATTTATTCACATGGCCTTCATAACTTCTCGGAACTCTCGTATTCACTAAATAAATTTGAGCATTCCCGAATTTATTGATTAACGTATCTAATTGTTCTTTACTAAAATCTCCATTTGTACCAAGCTCTAGTACAATTTTATCTGATTTTTTATTAAACGAATGATAATGTTTTTCTACAAGTGGAGCGACATCGTAAAGATTACGACCAACCTCACCATCAATTTGTGCATTGGGCACCCTTTTTTTAAAATTCTCACCAATATCAACCATCACTGAGTCACCAATGAGCAGTGGTTTAATATTTGTAAAAACTTCTGATTTGGAGGTTTTTTTAGCATTTGATTTACCAAAAAAGTTTACATCATCAATTGGTATAGGCCTCACTATTTGTTTATCAAATTCATTAGTCTTAAACGTAGTTTTTTTATCTGAAACCATATCTTTCCCTAATTTATCAAAGCTACCAGCTAAAACAAATAAACTTGGAATCATAAAAATTAATAAAATAGCTGTTCTTACTAATGGTATTTTTTTGTTTAATTTTATAGAAAGTGCTTTGAAACCTTTTTTTCTAAAAGGCGTTTCAATATAACGATACGATAATTCTGCTAAAATAATTGTCAATATGATATCTAATAAGTACACATAACTCGGTAATTGTCCATCAACGTAATATGAATGTACAAAACTAATCACTGGAAAATGCCATAAATATAAGCTATAGGACCTTTTACCTATCATAACAAAAATAGGATTTCCTATGACTTTAGCAAAGTAACCTGATGGATGAACAACACTCATTATGACAAATAATGTCATTACAGATATTAAATAAAAACCACCATTATAAATCCAATCGCTATTATCATTAACTTTATAAAAAAGTAAAAGCAAGATGAAAATACCAAAAACACCAATACCATCTATGATATGCGTTAATGTCTTTTTCGGATGTTTTTTCAACTTGAACGGAGGCCATAAAAACGCTAATATGACGCCTAATAACATAGTTTGAAGTCTTGTATCTGTACCAAAATAAACTCGAGAATGAGACATATGTGGTTGTGAAATGCTTATCATCACTAGTAAAGAAATTAACGAAATAATCCAAAATATCAAAACAACATTACGATATTTTTTAAAAGCTAATAAAAGGAATATAAAAAGAATTGGAAAAACTATGTAAAATTGCTCTTCAATTGCTAAAGACCACAAATGTTTTAATGGCATGAAAGCAAATTGTTCAAAATAATTGACATCTGTAGCGATGTACCACCAATTTGAAAAGTAAAAAATTGCTGCTATTGCATCTTTTTTAATATTAATAATTTCGTCTGGTTTTAATACCAGTGTTACCACAATGACAACAAATACTAAAGTTAATACTGCAGGTATCAATCTTTTAAAACGTCTTATCCAAAAGTTTTTTAAATTAATTATCCCTGTTTCTTCATATTCATTTAACAGTAAACTAGTAATTAAATATCCCGAAATAACAAAAAATGTATCAACACCTAAAAACCCACCGGTTAACCATTGCTTATTTAGATGGTAAATAATAATACCAATCACTGCAATTGCCCTTAAACCATCTAAACCTGGCATGTATCGCGTGCTACGTTTCACACGACAATTTTCAAGATTATTGTTCATTTTCCCACAAACTTTCCTAAAATTACATAAACATCTATTTTATTCACCTAGCCATTGTAATACTAATGTAATACAACTGCAATTATTTTAATGAATTGAGCGATAGAAATAAATAATTTTAAAATAGCCTGACACAAAGTGGGTATATGTTGTTTAAATAAAAAAACTAGCTTAAGTTAGCAATACGTATCTCATCGCATTGTTACTTAAACTAGTTCTCTAATCTATATATTAACCTATGCCTAGCGCTATTTTTGCATAGCGTGACATCATTTCTTTACTCCATGGTGGACTCCAAACAATATTTACTTCTGTATCTGAAATCTCTGGAATTTCTGCTAAGACCATTTTTACTTGGTTCATAATTTGCGGTCCAAGCGGACAACCCATAGAAGTTAACGTCATTTCCACTGTACATAAACCTTCATCATCAACATCTACGTTATATACTAAACCTAAGTTTACAATATCGATTCCTAACTCAGGGTCTATGACCATCTCTAAAGCATTTAGTATGCTATCTTTTAATCCTTCGTCCATACTTTTCACCTCTTCGTATTTAATCATACTAACAATATATCAAATATCTTACAAAACGCCAATAAAATGCTATGATGTTCATACATCATTTATTAAATTCAAAGGAGATTTACATGAGTTCTTATTTAATTTGTTTAGACTTAGACGGAACACTATTAAACGATGACAAGAAAATTACACCTTATACAAAAAAGGTTTTAACTACATTGCAAAAGCAAGGACACAAACTAATGATAGCAACAGGCAGACCATACAGAGCCAGTCAAATTTATTACCATGAACTAAATATGGATACTCCTGTAGTTAACTTTAATGGTGCATTCGTTCACCATCCAAAAGATGATCATTTCCAAAATAAACATGAAGTACTGGATTTAGACTTATCACATGAGATCATTCAGTCACTGAACAACTTTGGTGTCTCCAATATTATTGCTGAAGTAAAAGATTATGTTTTTTTAAATAATTTTGACCAAAAATTATTCGATGGTTTTTCAATGGGAAATCCTAAAATTGAAACTGGTGACTTACTTTACTCCTTAAATGAATCGCCTACTTCCATTTTAGTTGAAGCTGAAGAATTTATGATTCCTAGAATCAAACAAATGCTAACCCGTTTCTATGCAGAAAATATTGAACACCGAAGATGGGGCTCACCTTTCCCAGTAATCGAAATCGTAAAACAAGGAATTAGTAAAGCTAGAGGCATAGATTATGTGAAAACTTATTTAGATGTAGACAGAAACCATATTATTGCATTCGGCGATGAAGATAATGACTTAGAAATGATAAAATATGCAAAACATGGTATTGCTATGGGAAATGGTTTAGATGAACTAAAACATGTAGCCAATCATGTGACTTATTCAAATAATGAAGATGGCATTGGTCGCTATTTAAACGATTTCTTTCATTTAAATATATCGTATGAAACAGTAGTAGAATCACATATTTAAACACTAAATTTATAGGGGGCAATATACTATGAATAAAATTGTAGTGGTGGGTGCTGTTGCTGGAGGTGCAACCGTTGCTAGCCAAATCAGAAGACTAGACCATGAGAGTGAAATAACTGTTTTTGAAAAAGATAGAGATATGAGTTTTGCTAACTGTGCACTACCTTATTATTTAGGAAATATCGTAGATTCAAGAGACAAATTATTAGAAGCTACACCCGAGTCTTTCTATGATTCTAAAAAAATTGTTGTTAAACCTTATCACGAGGTAACTGCAATTAATGACAAAGCGCAAACAATTACTGTTTATAATAAACGTGACAATACAACGTTTGAAGAAGATTATGACACTTTAATTTTAAGTCCAGGGTGCAGTGCGAATACTTTAAACTTAAACAGTGATATCAGTTTTACATTAAGAAATATGGAAGATACTGATGCCATTGAAAAATTTATAGAACAGCAAAACGTTAAAACTGCCCTTGTCGTTGGTGCAGGATATATAGGTTTAGAAATATTAGACAATTTACACCATAGAGGTATCGAAAGCACATTGATACACCGTTCAACTCATGTAAACAAGTTAATGGATAGCGATATGAATCAACCCATTTTTGATGAAATGGAAGCGAGAGATATCAATTATCGTTTAAATGAAGAAATTCAATCAGTGGATGGTAATACAGTTCATTTCAAATCTGGTAAAGTTGAAAACTATGATTTGATTATTGAAGGGGTTGGAGTAAAACCTAATTCCGAATTTATTCAATCATCAAATGTAAGTTTAGACAGTAAGGGTTATATTCCAGTAAACGATCAGTTCCAAACTAACATTGAAAACATTTATGCTTTAGGTGATATTATTACTTCACATTATCGTCATGTGGACTTAAATGCACACGTACCATTAGCATGGGGTGCTCATAGAGCAGCGAGTATTATAGCAGAACAACTAGCTGGTAATGCATCTATACACTTTAAAGGTTACTTGGGTGCAAATATTGTAAAATTCTTTGATTATACGTTTGCCAGCGTTGGCGTAACACCACAAGAATTAGATAACTTTGATTACGTAATGGTAGAAGCTAACCAAGGAGAACACGCGGGCTATTACCCAGGAAATACTAAGTTACATTTACGTGTTTATTTCGATAAATCAAGCAGACGCATTATTCGAGCTGCTGCAGTAGGAAAAAATGGTGCAGATAAACGTATAGATGTTTTATCTATGGCAATGTTGCATAAGTTGACAATAGATGAACTTACTGAGTTTGAAGTTTCCTATGCCCCACCTTATAGTCGACCAAAAGATATCATCAATATGATTGGTTATAAAGCGCGCAACAAATAATTTCAGCTAATTTAATACGTGAAAATAAAAAGCGGAGACAGCTTAATGTCTCCGCTTTTTATTTTACATACCAAACATTTGTGTGATTGGGCCTTGCGGTAAAATAACCCCAATAATGATAGTGATTATAATAACTGCAATTGTGCTCCACATCATACCATGACTTGCTTGTCCTTTTTTTCGTTTTGTAACTGTAACTTCCATTAATGCTACGACAGCCACACCACAAATCATTTTCAATGTTAATAACATGTGCCCGCCTGAATTTCCATCACCAAATGCTTGAATCCAAATCCAGAATCCTGAAATTAAGACTAAAACCATGAATAACCTTAATAACATATGAATTGGTTTAAAATAAGGTGTCGCACCTTGCTTTTCTGAGAAATTAAAATAAGCAGCGAAAAACAAGATAATTAGCAATACCCAACTTGCAATATGCATATGTAACATATTTAATACCCCCACACTATTTTTACTTTATAAAAATATCAATAC
>NZ_PPRL01000076.1 GCF_002902235.1 Staphylococcus ureilyticus | reverse complement strand
CCGTAGATCTGAAGAGACCTGCGGTTCTTTTTATATAGAGCGTAAATACATTCAATACCTTTTAAAGTATTCTTTGCTGTATTGATACTTTGATACCTCGTCTTTCTTACTTTAATATGACGGTGATCTTGCTCAATGAGGTTATTCAGATATTTCGATGTACAATGACAGTCGGGTTTAAGTTTAAAAGCTTTAATTACTTTAGCCATTGCTACCTTCGTTGAAGGTGCCTGATCTGTAATTACCTTTTGAGGTTTACCAAATTGTTTAAT
>NZ_PPRL01000075.1 GCF_002902235.1 Staphylococcus ureilyticus | reverse complement strand
ATATTAAAAAGAATATAAACTGATTAATAGAAATGCTTTCGCATTATAATTTACAATGATAACATAATATTAATTTATAAAAATTGGTATAGATGTATTATACGCAATTGCCAAACATTTTAATGATTAATATTTCGCGTGATAAATTATGCGATAAAGTTCTCTAGTCATTGATTAAAAGGGGGGGGATATAAATGGAATATAATCAGTTTGAACAACCTATCGGTAAGTCATTAATCGATTTCTCTCAACCCAAAACACCAACGGCTGATGTGTTAGAAGGGAAGTATTGTAGATTAGAAAAATTAGCTTCAAAACATATTAACCCTTTATTCACTCATTTTAAGGAGCAAGAAGATGCACCTAATTGGACGTATTTACCAGACGCGCAGCCTAAAAGTTATGATGATTTTGCAACCTATATAAAAAATAAAGTACAAACAAAGGATCCATATTTTTTTGCTATAATAGATCAATTTGATAATGATGTAGTAGGTATTTTATCATTACTTAGAATAAATGAACCAAATGCAACAATTGAAGTTGGTCATATTCATTATGCTAATAAAATGAAACGAACACGTATTGCTACAGAAACACACTACTTATTAGCAAAATATATCTTTGACACTTTGGGATATAGAAGGTATGAATGGAAATGTGATGCATTAAATGAGCCTTCTATAAAAGCAGCCAAACGACTTGGCTTTAAATATGAAGGTTTGTTTAAAAATCATACTATTTATAAACAAAGAAGTAGAGATACATACTGGCTCGCTATGTTAGATGATGAGTGGTCAGTATATAAAACTAAGTTTGAGAATTGGTTGAATGAATATAATTTTGATGAATCTGGCAATCAAATAAATAAGTTATCACTATGATATTACAACATTAACTGGATAATAAATATTTTGTAAACCGTAAGCTTGTATAGGAGGCTTACGGTTATATTTGTGATGACGGAATAAAATTAAAGTGAAAATATATGTGATTTCAGTTCGTGTATTTCATCAAAGCTTGGTGCAAATTTAACTAAAATAAGTTATAATGATATGATGAATTTTTATGAGGAGTAATTTGTATGACAATAAAGCAACTTGTTACAGCAGAAAATCCAATTTTGCAAAAGCACGTGCCGGATGTATCACGATTTGACGAAAACTTAGCTCAATTATTGCTCGATTTAGAAGACACAATGTATGAAGTTGAGGCTTCTGCTATATGTGCCCCGCAAATTGGCATTTTACAAAAGGTATCTATTATAGATATGGAAATAGATGGATTGTTACAACTTATTAATCCAAAAATCATTCGAGAATCTGACCAAAAAGTAACTGAGTTAGAGGGCTCTATTTCATTACCTGACATTTATGGTGAAGTTGAAAGAAGTAAAATGATTGTTGTTAAAAGTAACGATAAAAATGGAAATGAAGTAGAAATGACCGCATATGATGATATTGCACGCATGATATTGCATATGATTGATCATTTTGAAGGTAAACTTTTTACAGAACGTGCAGATAAAATTTTGACTGAAGCAGAAGTGGAGGCGTATTTTGAAAATGAGTAAAATTATTTTTATGGGGACACCAGATTTTTCAACAAAAGTGTTAGAAATGTTAATTGCAGAACATAACGTGATCGCAGTTGTTACTCAACCTGATCGACCAGTTGGCAGAAAACGAAAATTAACACCACCACCAGTGAAACAAGTTGCAATAGAACATGCGATTCCTGTATATCAGCCTGAAAAACTGTCAAAATCTGAAGAATTAGAGATGTTGATTGATTTAAACGCGGATTTAATTGTTACTGCGGCATTTGGCCAATTATTACCACAACGTTTATTGGATTCACCAAAGTTAGGTGCTATCAATGTACATGCATCATTATTACCTAAATATAGAGGTGGAGCCCCGATACATCAAGCGATTATAGATGGAGAAACACAAACTGGTATTTCTATCATGTATATGGCTAAGAAATTGGATGCTGGAAATATTATAGCTCAAAAAGCGATCGATATTGAACCACAAGATGACGTTGGTGTAATGCATGACAAATTAAGCTTTTTAGGTGGTGAATTATTAAAAGAAACGCTTCCTTCTATCATTAATGGTACGAATGAAAGTATTGTTCAAAATGAAGACGAAGCGACATTTGCATCTAACATTCGTCGAGAAGATGAAAAAATTGATTGGTCAGAACCTGCTGAAGTAGTTTATAACCATATTAGAGGTCTATCTCCATGGCCGGTTGCCTACACAATTATGGATGGAGAAAACTTAAAAGTCTATGCTTCACGCATTGAAAAAGATAAAGACGGTGAGCCAGGTACAATAATAGAGACAACTAAGAAAGCAATTATTGTGGCTACAGGTTCTAGTGATGCGATTGCATTAACAGAGATTCAAGTTGCTGGTAAAAAGAGAATGCCTACAGCTAATTACTTAAGTGGTGTACAATCAACACTCGTTGGGAAGGTATTAAAATGACAATTGAAACTAATGTAAGGTTATTAGCTTTTGAAACACTACAAGATATTATTAATGATAAAGCTTATAGTAATATTATTATTAATGAGGTATTAACAAATAATGAGTTAAATCGAGCTGATAAGAATTTATTAACCGAATTAGTATATGGTACGTTAAAAAGAAAATATACACTAGATTATTATTTGAAACCATTTGTACAAACTAAACTTAAAGGTTGGGTCAGACAGTTACTATGGATGAGTATCTATCAGTATATGTATTTGGATAAAGTTCCTGAACATGCGATTATTAATGAAGCTGTTAATATAGCAAAATATAAAGGCGGCCCACATAACGGTAATGTGGTTAATGGAATCTTGAGAACCCTTATGCGCAGTGAGTTACCAAATTTCAATGAAATTTCGGACGATAAGAAGCGAATTGCTATTCAGTATAGTTTGCCTAAATGGCTTGTTGATCACTGGGTGACACACTTTGGAATAGAAGAAACTGAAGCAATTGCACAATCATTTTTAACAAAAGTGACAACAACTGTAAGGGTTAATTTGACAAGAATTTCAGTTGAACATGTGATGCAACGTTTAGAAGAAGAAGGTTACACTGTAACGCAAGATAATGACATTACAATTTGTTTACATATTAGTGGTAAACCGATTATAGAGTCACGCGTATTTAAAGATGGTTTAGTATCTATCCAAGATAAAAGTTCTATGTTTGTAGCTGACGTGATGAATCTTCAAGATGGCGACCTTGTATTAGATGCTTGTAGTGCACCTGGCGGAAAAGCATGTCATATAGCAGAAAGGCTACATGGTACTGGACATGTAGATGCGACAGACATCCATGAACATAAAATTGATTTGATTGATTTTAACATTCGAAAATTACGATTATCTAACATTTCCGCTTTTAGTCACGATGCGACGGAAAATTATGATAAAGTTTATGATAAGATTTTAGTAGATGCACCTTGTAGTGGCTTAGGTGTACTTAGACATAAGCCAGAAATCAAATACGAACAAAGTCAGCAAAGTATTCAATCTTTAGTGAATATTCAACTAGAAATTTTAAATAATGTGAAACATCATTTACGTCCAGGAGGCACTTTAGTTTATTCAACTTGTACAATAGAACAGTTAGAAAATGAAAATGTAATATATACATTTTTAAAAGAAAATAAAGATTTTGAATTTGATTTATTTGAACATCCAATCAGTGGAGAAAAGGTAAAAACTTTACAAGTGTTACCTCAGCATTTTAATTCTGATGGCTTTTTCATTACTAGGATAAAAAGAAAGGACCAATAAATAATGATAACTGCAGAAAAGAAGAAAAAGAATAAATTTCTTCCCAATTTTGAAAAGCAATCTATATACTCTTTAAGATATGATGAAATGGAAAATTGGTTAAAGGAAAATGGGCAACAAAAATTCAGAGCGAAACAAATCTTTGAATGGTTATATGAAAAACGAGTAGACAGCATTGATGAAATGACAAATTTGTCTAAAGAGTTAAGAGCACTATTGAAAGATCATTTTGCAATGACAGTGATGACGACAGTAGTTAAACAAGAAAGCAAAGATGGTACAATCAAATTCTTATTTGAATTACAAGATGGGTACACAATCGAAACAGTATTAATGAGACATGAATATGGTAATTCCGTATGTGTTACTACTCAAGTGGGTTGCCGTATAGGTTGTACATTCTGTGCATCTACACTAGGTGGCTTAAAGCGTAATTTAGAAGCGGGAGAAATTGTATCTCAAGTGCTTACTGTCCAAAAAGCATTAGATGAAACCGAAGAACGTGTATCTCAAATCGTCATCATGGGTATTGGTGAGCCATTTGAAAACTATGATGAAATGATGGACTTTTTGAAGATTGTTAATCATGACAGTGGTTTAAATATAGGTGCGCGTCATATTACTGTTTCTACTTCTGGTATTATACCTAGAATTTATGATTTTGCTGACGAAGATATTCAAATCAATTTTGCAGTAAGCTTACATGGGGCTAATGACGAAATTCGTTCTCGATTAATGCCTATTAACCGAGCGTATAATGTTGAAAAATTAATGGAAGCCATTAAATATTATCAAGAAACAACAAATAGACGTGTTACATTTGAATATGGTCTATTTGGAGGCGTCAATGATCAAGTTGAGCATGCGAGAGAGTTAGCACATTTAATTCAAAAATTAAACTGTCATGTAAATTTAATACCTGTGAACCATGTACCAGAAAGAAATTACGTCAAGACGCCTAAAGAAGATATCTTTAAATTTGAAAAAGAATTAAAGAGACTAGGTATTAATGCAACTATAAGAAGAGAACAAGGTGCTGATATAGATGCAGCATGTGGTCAATTAAGAGCTAAGGAACGAAAAGTAGAAACGAGGTAATAGTATGCTAAAAGCACAATTTTTTACTGACACAGGTCAATATCGTGATAAGAACGAAGATGCAGGTGGTGTGTTCTATAATAAAACAGAACAACAATTACTTGTACTCTGTGATGGTATGGGTGGACATTTAGCAGGAGAAGTAGCAAGTCAATTTGTAACAGATGAATTGCAACGTCGTTTTGAAGAAGAAAATTTAATTGAACCTAACCAAGCCGAGGATTGGCTGAGAACTACACTTAAAGCGATTAATCGTGAATTATATCAACTCTCTGTTGATAATACAGACTATTATGGCATGGGAACAACTTGTGTTTGTGCGTTAGTATTTGATGATTATGTAGTGGTCGCAAATATTGGTGATTCAAGAGGATATTTGGTTAATAGTAGAGAGATTGAACAAATTACAAACGATCATTCTTTCGTTAATCATTTAGTGATGATTGGTCAAATTAGTGCTGAAGAAGCATTCAATCATCCGCAAAAAAATATTATTACAAAAGTTATGGGTACGGATAAGGTAGTAACACCAGATATTTTTGTAAAAAGAACTAATTTTTATGATTTTCTATTACTTAACTCGGATGGATTAACAGATTTTGCGAGAAATCATATGATTCAAGAAGAATTAATGCAAGAAAATGATTTAGAAACACACGGCCGGAATCTTATTGAATTAGCAATATCACAAGAAACGAATGATAATGTGAGTATTGTTTTAGCAGAAATTGAAGGAGATAAGGTATGATTGGAAAATTAATAAGCGAACGTTATAAAGTGATAAAAAAGCTTGGCGGCGGTGGCATGAGCACAGTATATTTGGCTGATGACACAATTTTAAATCGCAATGTAGCAATTAAAGCTATTAGGATACCTTCTGGTGAAAAAGAAGAAACAATTAAGCGTTTTGAACGTGAAGTCCACAATTTAACACAACTTTCACATAAAAATATCGTTAATGTTTTTGATGTTACTGAAAATGATGAAAATTTCTTTTTAGTGATGGAATACATAGAAGGTCCCACTTTATCAGAATATATTCAACAACATCGACCTTTAGACATCAAAACCATAATCAAATTTACAGAACAAATTATTGAAGGAATAAAGCATGCACATGATACAAAGATTGTTCATCGTGATGTAAAACCTCAAAATATTTTGGTGAGTCGTGATCAAACACTAAAAATATTAGATTTTGGTATTGCAAAAGCATTAAGCGAAACGACGATGACCCAAACAAATCATGTTTTAGGGACGGTTCAATACCTTTCTCCTGAACAAGCGCGCGGTGATGTAACAGATAACGGCACTGATATATATTCTATTGGTGTTGTACTGTATGAAATGTTAGTAGGACAACCTCCTTTTTCCGGTGAAACAGCAGTAAGCATCGCTATAAAACATATCCAAGATCCGATGCCTAATGTTTCTAGCAAACGTTCTGAAGTACCACAATCATTGAGCAACGTCGTGCTTAAAGCGACTGAAAAAGATAAGAAAGATCGCTATCAATCGGTTCAAGAAATGCAAGATGACTTGTCTACTGTCCTGACAAAAGAGCGTGAAAATGAATCACCATATCATTCTGTTGACGCTGACACTAAAACAGTGCCTATTGATAAAGCAGAGATTGCTAATCAGACTCGTGATGAAGATAAAGCAAAAAGCATGAATCAAACCATGCAAATTCCAATTGTTAATCAACAATATTTTCAATCAAATGAGGAACAATTATATACAATGCCTCCGAAAAAAAGATCGAAAAAGAAAAAGTTTTTCTATGGTTTAATCATTGTATTACTGTTGTTTGGATTATTTGGTTTTATGGCCATGGGAATGTTTGGTAATAAATATTTGGAAACACCTAATTTAATAGGTAAGACTGAAAAAGAAGCTGAAGGTATTTTAAAGGATAACAAACTAGAATTAGGCAAAACTACAAGAGCTTATAGTGATAAATATCCTGAGAATAAAATTATTAAAACATCACCTGGTAAAGGTGAACGTTTAGAACAACAAAGTAAAGTAGACATTGTATTATCAAAAGGACCTAAAACTGCAGAAATGCCAAATTTATATGGATTACCAAAAGCAGAGGCATTAAATAAATTAAAAAAATTAGGAATTGATGATGCAAAAGTAGATCAATCTTATACGAAACAAAATGTAGCTAAAGGCTTAATTGAAGCACAAAGTATATCGCCAGGTGATAGAGTGAAAATAAATGATAGTGACATTAAATTGACTGAATCATTAGGTGTTAAACAAGTTTATGTGGATGATTATGAGAAAAAATCATTCAAGACAGCTAAATCTGAACTAGAATCTAAAGGATTTAAAGTAGTTACTGTAGAAAAACGCTCTGATAAAACAGTTAAAAAGGGCAATGTCATTAGTCAATCACCTAAAGACGAAGAAGTAGATGAAGGTTCTACCGTAGAATTCGTAGTATCTACAGGTAAACCGAAAGCATCAGAGAAAAAAGAAGATATAAATTCTGAGGAGCAAGAAGATAAGTCATCTAAAGAAGATGATAAACCTCAAACTAAAACATATACAGAAACCTATCAAGTTCCCTATACGGGTGATGATGATGAAAGCCAAGAAGTGAAAGTATATGTGAGAGACAAGGATGACAAAGGATCATCAGCTGCACAAAGCTTCAAAATTAAAGATGATAAAACCGTTACTATTCCAATGACGATTGAAAAAGGAGAGACGGCGGGTTATACGATTCGAGTTGATGGCAAGATTGTAGCTGATAAAGATATTCCTTATGATTTTTAGCGCAACTTAACGAACAAAGTGAAGGGAGTTTAGTTGCGCTTATGCAGAAGCCAAAGGCTTCTGCGAACTACTTTTAAAAAACGTTTATAACAGAGTATTATTGCTATCATTCCATGTAGTAATAATGCTCTGTTATTTATTTTTAACTGAAATAGTCTCAAATCGTATTTAAATTAAAAAGCCTTTGCTATAATATAGTATGTAAAGCTTTTAAAAGAGGGGTGCCTAAGTGAAAACAGGACGCATCATAAAATCATTAAGTGGTGTATATCGCGTAGATGTAAATGGCGAAATGTACGACACAAAACCACGTGGATTATTTAGAAAAAATAAATTTTCACCTATTGTTGGTGATGTTGTAGATTTTGAAGTTGAAAATATTACAGAAGGTTATATTCACCATGTTCACGAACGAAAAAATGAATTAAAAAGACCACCAGTTAGCAATGTTGATCACCTAGTATTAGTGATGAGTGCGGTAGAACCTGAATTTTCAACTCAGTTATTGGATAGATTTTTAGTCATAGCACACTCGTATCATATGAGACCTCGCATATTAGTAACTAAACGTGATATTACTTCACCTAGCATGGAAAACAAAATATTACAGACACTAAAAATTTATGAAAATATGGGATATCATACACAATTTATAAGTGTTGAAGATCATATCGATGAAGTTTTCATGCAATGGGGAGAAGGACTAGTAGTATTAAGCGGTCAATCAGGTGTTGGGAAATCTACGTTATTAAATCGATATTTTCCTGAATTGAATATTGAAACACAACATATATCTAGAGCGTTAAATAGGGGTAGACATACTACAAGGCATGTAGAATTATTTGAACGAAAAAATGGCTTTATAGCTGACACACCTGGATTTAGCGCATTAGATTTTAATCATATTCAAAAAGATGAAGTGAAACATTATTTCATGGAAATCAATGAATATGGTGAACATTGTAAATTTAGAGATTGCAACCATATAAACGAACCCAAGTGTAATGTTAAGCATGAAATAGAAAAAGGGAATATAGCTCACTTTAGATATGAACATTATTTACAATTATTTAATGAAATTGCAAACAGAAAGGAAAGATATTAAGTGGCAAAATTATATCCATCATTATTATCAGCTGATTTTTTACAATTACAAAAGGAATTAAAGGCATTAGAAGATGCAGGTGTTGATGGTGTGCACTTTGATGTGATGGACGGTCAATTTGTTCCAAATATTTCAATTGGATTGCCTATATTAGAAGCCGTTAGAAAGGGTACTAATTTACCAATAGATGTGCATTTAATGATAGAAGAGCCAGAAAAATATGTGGAGCTTTTTGCAGCACAAGGTGCAGACATGATTTCAGTACATGTGGAAGCAACACCACATATTCATAGAGTAATACAACAGATTAAAAAGACAAATGTAAAAGCTGGTGTAGTCATTAACCCAGGTACATCGGTGAATACGATTATGCCAGTGCTGAAAATGGTGGATTATGTACTTGTCATGACAGTTAACCCTGGATTTGGCGGTCAAACATTTATTCAAGATAGCATTAGCAAATTGGACGAACTAGTTAAGATAAAAAAAGCATTAAACTTATCATTTGAAATCGAAGTTGATGGTGGCATTAACGATGAAACAGTTGCAACTGTTATCGAACATGGTGCCACTATGTTGGTAGCTGGTTCATATTTCTTTAAACAAAAAGATTATAAACAAGTGACGCAAACATTGAAAGGTTGAAGTCAATGAAAGTCAATTTATTATGTGGTGCAAGAAACTTACCAGAAAATATTTTACAAAATAAGGCAAATGAGTCATGGATAGGGGTTGACCGAGGTGCATTAATATTGATTGAATCAGGTATTATGCCTCAATTTGCAGTCGGTGATTTTGATTCAATAACTAAAGAAGAAAGGGATTATTTGGCTGAAAAACTAGCAATTAATCCATATCATTCTGAAAAAGATGACACTGATTTAGCATTGGGTATCGATCAAGCAATCCATTCAGGCTATAGTGAAATATGTGTTTATGGAGCAACCGGTGGACGTTTAGACCATTTTATGGGTGCATTGCAAATTTTAGAGAAACCAGAATATACAAAAAAGAAAATTAACATTAAAATCATTGACCAACAAAACGAAATTTCATATTTATCTGCTAAAGATCATTGTGTTGAAAGAGATTTTAATTATCCATATATATCATTCATCCCAATTACATATCCTACAGTTATTTCATTAGCCAATTTTAAATATGAATTGAAGCAATCATCTTTACAGCTCGGTTCTACGCTGACAATATCTAATGAATTAATAAAACCACGAGGTACTGTTTCTATTTATTCAGGTAGCGTATTAATGATTAAAAGTAAAGATTGATAAATCGTAGCAAAATTAATTATAAACAAAAAAAGACCAATCCTCCACATAAGGATTGGTCTTTTTCGTGCATTATATTTATTAAACTCTAGTTACTTTACCAGATTTTAAAGCACGTGCAGAAACCCAAACTTTTTTAGGTTTTCCGTCTACAAGAATTCTAACTTTTTGAAGGTTAGCATTCCATCTTCTTTTAGAAGAATTTAAAGCGTGTGAACGATTGTTTCCAGTTGAAGCTTTGCGACCTGTTACGAAACATTGTTTGCCCATGAAAGTACCTCCTTTAATAAATATAAATACACATATCTACTACATACTTGAATAATGTACCACATAAAAAAAATAATGGCAATAAAATGAAAAAAATTTCTTTACATAGCTTCTACTTTTGTTACACTCATTTTATGATATAATTGTAAACTATGGATAATATTGTATTTTTTAATCTTAATATAAAGTTTTAAAGTATCAAAAATAAAGTGAGAACCATAAACTAGGAGGCCCAATAAAATGACATTAGAAATTACAAATGATTATGGTAGCATAGACATTTCAAACGAAGTAATAGCTTCAGTTGTGGGTAGTAAAGCGGTAGAATGTTATGGCATTGTAGGAATGGCTTCTAGACAACAAGTAAGAGATGGAATTGCTGAAATTTTAGGTTATGAAAATTATGCAAAAGGCATTGTTGTGAGAGAAGAAAATAGTGTGTTGGATGTTGATATGTATATCATTGTAAGTTACGGTACAAAGATATCAGAAGTTGCAAGCAATGTTCAATCAACTGTCAAATATACATTAGAACAAACATTAAAAGTTAAAGTAAATTCAATTAATATATTTGTACAAGGCGTACGAGTGGATAATGGCAAGAAAAACTAGGAGGACATAACGAGATGGTTAGTAAAATAAATGGTAAATTATTTGCCGAAATGATTATTCAAGGGGCACAAAATTTATCTAATCATTCAGATTTAGTAGATTCATTAAATGTATACCCGGTGCCAGATGGGGATACAGGGACAAATATGAACTTAACAATGACATCAGGCAGAGAAGCAGTAGAAGAGAATTTATCACAGCATATTGGCGAGTTAGGTAAAACATTTTCAAAAGGCTTATTAATGGGGGCACGTGGAAATTCTGGCGTTATCTTATCACAGCTTTTTAGAGGGTTTAGCAAAAATTTAGAAAGTTTTAGCGAAATTAATGCACAGCAATTAGCAGAAAGTTTTAAAGCTGGTGTTAACACTGCGTATAAAGCAATTATGAAACCCGTAGAAGGCACAATTTTAACTGTTGCTAGAGATGCTGCGGATGCAGGTATACAAAAGGCACAAGAAACAGAAGATTGCATTGAACTTGTGACATATATTATAGAACAAGCCCAAATTTCTTTAGAGAATACGCCTAATTTATTACCTGTATTAAAAGAAGTTGGTGTAGTTGATAGTGGTGGTAAAGGATTAGTTATCGTTTATGAAGGTTTTCTAAAAGCTTTAAAAGGTGAAACTGTAACTGCAGGAACTCCAAAATTAGATACAGAAACTTTAGTGAATGAAGAACATGACTTCCACGGTGTGATTAATACTGAAGATATTGTTTATGGATATTGTACCGAAATGATGGTTCGTTTTGGGGTAAATAAAAAAGTATTCGATGAAGATACTTTTAGAGAAGAAATGAGTCAATTTGGGGATTCATTATTAGTTATTAATGATGATGAAATTGTAAAAGTTCATGTACATACAGAAAAACCTGGCGATGTTTTTAATTACGGACAACAATATGGTGAATTAATTAAATTAAAAGTTGAGAATATGCGAGAACAACATCGTGAAGTTGTAAAAAAAGAACAAAAAGGTACAAATACGCAACAATCTAATCAAGAAACTTCAACAGTAGACACTGCTGTCATCGCTATTTCTATGGGAGAAGGCATATCAGAATTGTTTAAATCCATGGGTGCGACACATTTAATAAGTGGTGGCCAGACAATGAACCCTTCTACTGAAGATATTGTGAAAGTGATTGAACAATCCCAATGTAAACGTGCAATCATCTTGCCCAATAATAAAAATATTATGATGGCGAGTGAACAAGCTGCATCAATTGTAGATGCTGAAGCTATTGTGATTCCTTCGAAATCTATACCACAAGGAATAGCTGCATTATTTAATTATGATGAATCAGACGAATTAATTGATAATAAAGCACGCATGATTGAATCATTAGAAGTGATAACTTCTGGCTCTGTTACTTACGCTGTTAGAGATACCAAAGTCGATGGTGTAGAAATAAAAAAAGATGCATTTATGGGATTAGTCGAGGATAAAATTGTCACAAGCAATGAAGATGAATTTGAGACTGTTAAACAGTTATTGTCTCAAATGATTACGGACGAAAGTGAAATAATCACTATGATTATCGGTGAAGATGCCAATAGTGATATAACATTTAATGTTGAATCCTGGATTGAAACAACGTATCCAGATATTGAAATAGATCAACATCAAGGTGATCAGCCTGTATATCAATATCTGTTTTCTGTGGAATAATGTTAGTTTGTTGATAACGACAAAATTTCTATCAATATACGTAATTAGGTATGTGTCATATCTGGTTACGTATATTTATTTTGACGCAAAAAATGGGCAAAGTTTATGTTTAAAGAAGTATATACTAAATAGAGGTAAAAATCGTAATAATATTCACGGTAAAAAATAATTATTTTCATTATGTTTATATGTGTATTCAATTCACAATAGTGTGCAATTTGTAATAATTTTGAATTAAAAGCAGTACAACTAAAATTAGTTTATAATGTTAACTTAAATTGTTATAATAATAAAGGTGCAAATAAAATGTAAGCGCAACACTTTAGAATGATTAAAAATAAGGGTGGGGTATCCATTATGAAATATAAAACAGTTTTCGATATAATTGGTCCAACAATGGTTGGTCCATCATCTTCACATACAGCAGGTGCAGTCAGAATTGGCTTAGTAGCTAAAGATTTATTTAATCAAATACCAAAACAAGTTGATATATATTTGTATGGGTCATTTATGGAAACATATAAGGGCCATGGTACAGATGTAGCACTTGTGGGTGGCTTATTAGGATATGATACAGACGATGATCGAATCCAAAAAAGTTTAGAGACTGCTGAAGAAATTGGCATGAAAGTGAATTTTATTGAAATGGCAGAAGAACGCTCTCACCCAAACACTGCAATTATTAATATGAGAGACGGAGAAAAAGAAATTTCTGTTGAAGGTGTGTCTATTGGTGGCGGTAAGATAGATGTTGTTGCAATCAATGGTTTTAGTATTGCAATTAGTGGTAATTATCCAGCACTTTTAGTGTTCCATAAAGATACATTTGGTACGATTGGCCGTGTAGCTAATATATTAGGTGATTCCAGTATTAATGTTGGCAGCATGCAAGTTTCAAGAAAAGAAAAAGGTGACCAAGCATTAATGACTTGTGAATTAGATGATGCTATCAATGATGAAATAATAGAAAAAATAAAAAACGTCGATGGTGTAGTGACAGTCTCACTCATGGGCGACGCCTAATGGAGGGATATCAATGTTTAAAAGTGTAAAAGAACTCATTGAAAAATGTGAGACAGAAGATAAAAAAATATATGAAGTGATGCTTGAGCAAGAAATGGAAGTTACTGGTTTATCAGAAGAAGAAGTATATGCACATATGGATAAAAATTTACAAACTATGGAAAATGCATTAGATGAGGGCTTAGAAGGCGTAACTTCAACGACTGGTCTAACAGGTGGAGACGCTGTTTTAATAAAAGAATATTTAAAAACAGGTAAATCTTTATCTGGTGCAACATTATTAGACGCTGTGAGCAAAGCAGTAGCAACAAATGAAGTAAATGCAGCAATGGGTAAAATTTGTGCTACACCAACGGCTGGTTCAGCTGGAGTCGTTCCTGGGGTTCTGTTTGGTTTGAAACCACGATTAGAACCTACACGTAAAGATATGTTGAATTTCTTATTAACTTCAGGCGCATTTGGATTTGTTGTAGCAAATAATGCATCGATATCTGGTGCAGCAGGTGGTTGTCAGGCAGAAGTTGGATCGGCCGCAGCTATGGCTGCAGGTGCGACAGTTGAGCTTGCAGGTGGTACACCACAACAATCTTCGGAAGCTTTTGCAATTTGTTTGAAAAATATGCTAGGTTTAGTATGTGACCCTGTAGCTGGATTAGTAGAAGTACCTTGTGTAAAAAGAAATGCAGCTGGGGCATCTAATGCAATCGTCTCAGCCGATATGGCATTAGCAGGTGTAACTTCCAGAATCCCGACAGACGAAGTAATAGAAGCAATGTATAAAATAGGGCAAACGATGCCTTCAGCGTTGCGTGAAACTGGTCGTGGAGGTTTAGCAGGCACACCGACAGGACAGCGTTTAAAACAAGAAATATTTGGTGATTAAAATGTCAAAAGTCAATTTAATAGAAAGCCCATTTCCATTATCACAAATCAAGGGTTTAGGTCCTAAGCGGTTAGCGGTATTAAATGAATTGAACATTTATACAGTAGAAGATTTAATCTTATATTTACCAACGCGTTATGAAGACAATACTGTAGTTGACTTGAATGAAGCAGAAGATCAAGCGATGGTGACTGTTGTTGGGGAAGTATACTCAACACCCACTGTCGCTTTTTTTGGTAGGAATAAATCTAAGTTGACAGTTCATTTAATGGTTAACAATATTGCTGTAAAATGTGTATTTTTTAATCAACCTTACTTGAAAAAGAAACTAGAACTACACCAAACGGTTACGATTAAAGGAAAATGGAATAGAAATAAGCAAGAAATTAACGGAAATCGAATGTTTTTTAATCAACCAGCAATGGAAGATGTACAATTTGAACCCATTTATCGAATTAAAGAAGGGATAAAGCAAAAACCATTACGTGATATGATTAGGCAAGTTTTAGAACATGTTACGATTCATGAATGGATATCAGATTCATTGAGAGAAAAATATAAATTAGAAACGCTAGAAGATACAATCAAAACATTACACCTTGCACCGGATAAAACTTCATTGCTCAAAGCGAGAAGAACTTACGCATTTATTGAATTATTTATGTTTGAACTTAGAATGCAATGGCTAAATAGGTTGGAAAAAATATCAGATGACGCAATCGAAATTGATTATGATATTCAATTAGTAAGAAATTTTATATCACGTTTACCATTTGAATTAACTGATGCACAAAAGCAAAGTGTAAACGAGATATTTAGAGATTTAAAAGCGCCTATTCGCATGCATAGATTGTTACAAGGTGATGTTGGATCAGGAAAAACAGTCGTAGCTGCAATTTGTATGTATGCATTAAAAACAGCAGGTTATCAATCTGCTTTAATGGTACCTACGGAAATACTTGCAGAACAGCATGCTGAAAGTCTAACAGAGATATTTGGTGACAGAATGAACATTGCTTTACTTACAGGTTCAGTAAAAGGGAAAAAACGCAAAATTTTGTTGGAACAACTCGAGCAAAATGAGATAGATTGTATTATTGGTACACATGCGCTTATTCAAGATGATGTTGTCTTTAATAATGTGGGCCTTGTAATTACAGATGAACAGCATCGTTTTGGTGTCAATCAACGACAATTGCTGAGAGAAAAAGGCGCGATGACAAACGTTTTGTTTATGACAGCGACACCTATTCCACGCACATTAGCAATTTCAGTTTTTGGAGAAATGGATGTATCCTCAATCAAACAGTTACCAAAGGGTAGGAAGCCTATTATAACCTCTTGGTCTAAACATGAAGCATACGAAAGTGTATTACAACAAATGTCTGCTGAATTAAAAAAAGGTAGACAAGCATATGTGATTTGTCCATTGATAGAAAGTTCAGAGCATTTAGAAGATGTACAAAATGTAGTTGAATTGTTCGAATCTTTACAAGCCTTTTATGGTAAAGGAAAAGTTGGACTACTTCATGGTAAATTAACCTCAGAAGAAAAAGATCAAGTGATGCAACAATTTAGTAATCATGAAATTGATATATTAGTGTCAACGACAGTGGTAGAAGTAGGAGTTAACGTCCCTAATGCAACATTTATGATGATATATGATGCGGATCGATTTGGATTATCGACTTTACATCAATTAAGAGGACGTGTTGGTAGAAGTGAACACCAAAGCTATTGTGTATTAATTGCTTCACCGAAAACTGAAACAGGGATAGAACGTATGAATGTAATGACACAAACAACAGATGGTTTTGAATTAAGTGAACGTGATTTAGAAATGAGAGGACCTGGTGATTTCTTTGGTGTGAAACAAAGTGGGTTACCTGACTTTTTAGTAGCGAATGTTGTTGAAGATTATAAAATGTTAGAAGTAGCGAGAGATGAGGCAGCAGAATTAATTCAATCCGGTGCATTTTTTGAAGATGAGTATCAAAGATTAAGAACATTTGTAGAAGATAATTTATTATATACTAGTTTTGATTAACAAAAACAGCAATTTAGCGTGTCATTTGCTAAACTGCTGTTTTTTTATATTTACGAGCCTACACCTACTTTAGTCCATGCTTGTGCTACAGATTGTGATTCGTTACTATTACGGCCATATAATTCATCTGCTGCTTGTTTTAAGGCAATTTTGGCATCAGAAAATTCAGCATTGGACGTCAAATATTGAGTTAATGCGAGATAGTATATTTGCTCAGCTTTTTCTTTACCAATTGATTGTATCGTTAGGTATGCCGCTTTGTTTGGAATACCACTATTAATATGGACACCACCATTATCTTCAGCACCAGTATAAAATTGATCCATATGTGCTGGTTGATCATATTTTTCTGGATCTTTTAAACTTCTTAAAGCGTCACCATCTTGATTGGGAGTATATACATCTTCACCCATCAGCCAGTTATCAGGGTCAATAAAATACCCAAATACATCTGAGAAAGATTCGTTGAGTGCACCAGATTGATTTACATATTCTAAATTAGCAGTTCTTTCAGTTACCGCATGTGTTAATTCATGAGCAACAATATCTTTAGCGCCTGATAAGGGATTAAATGTTTGACCATCACCGTCACCGTAAACCATATATTGTCCGGTCCATGCTGCATTATTATAGTTCTTATCAAAATGGACAACTGAATTAATATCAGCAGCATTATCGTCGTAACTATTTCTATCGTGTGTATTTAAATAATAATCATAAACTGCTTTTGCGTAATAGTGTGCATCGACGCCAGGACGTTGTTGTTTTTTATCAAAATATTTTGAATCATTTATGATAGGAGAAAATTGATCAGTGGTTCCATTGGCACTTTCAGTATTAATATGTGCATCTGTCGTTGTATCATTTAAAGTATATTGTCCATTGTTGCTAGATACATTAAGTGGTGATTTTTTATCACCATTCACTCCGATACCAGAGCCTTTTTCTAAAGCGTGTTCAATCACATTTTGTTTTTTTAATATCTCCCCAGTGCTAGCATCAACTTGTATTTGCCAATGTGCAGGCTTAGGAGATATGTAATTTAATTCTATATTATATATATATCTTTCTTTTTCACTATTAACATCTAGTTTGTTTTTAGACACTACTTTAAAGCCATCGATGTTTGTAACGTCATTGCTTTTTTTACCAATTGCTTTAAAGGCTAATTTTTCTGCTTGGGAAGAAGATAGTTTCACCTTATTATTAACGTCGATATGTTGTCTGTGTATATGACCATTGATAAGTGATACGTTTCCATCTGAGTTTACATGGACTTTAATTGTGCTATCATTAGCTAGAATATGATTGATTTTTGGTTTTAATTCATAATGTGTAACGCCAGTTGAATCAACACTGCTATTGATTACTTTGTATTGTTTAAATGCATTTTTATTAATAGATTCTGTTTTAGTTTTATTCGTATTGAGCACAGATGTAGCGTTGTTTTGTAGGAAATGTTCTACATCTATTTTATTGGAAATTTTTGTTTCAGTTGAACTTTCTAAGTTTTCAGGAACGATACTATTGATTTCTTTTGCGTTACTCTGAGTGGAAAAAGCTGCAAAAAATGTTGCAGATAACAATGCATTGGTCACTACTTTTTTCAATGTTTACAACCCCTTTGAATTGGAATGAATAATCTATGTATTTCTGAAATATTTTTAATAGTTAAGCGTTTTAAAAACTATACATTTTATTTTTATATAATTTAACATATTATTATTAAAAGTTATATAT
>NZ_PPRL01000074.1 GCF_002902235.1 Staphylococcus ureilyticus | reverse complement strand
CTATAACTATAATCAATAAATATAGTAGTAAATACCATTTTTTTAATAAAAAAGAGTGGTAAATGCGAAACAATTGTAATGTTTTCATTTTACCACTCTCCTTTTAGTTATTTTTTAAAATCTTTTGCTAAATCTTTAATGATACCTTCTGTTTTTTTAGAAATTTCCTTTTGTAATTTTTTCAAATCATCATCGGACAATCCATTTAAATCTTTGGCACCTGATTTTTCGAATTTAATATCTTCTTTAAGTTTTGTTTCACCTTTGATATTAAATGTTACTGGTTGATATCGAATATCTGTAGTCAATTTAAAATCTTGCTTTTGCGTATTATTCTTCACATCGGTTTCTAAATGATTATTATATTCAAATTCAGTTTTGCGATAATTTGCATCAACGCTCACTTTACCTTTGTCTGTACATTTGTCACCATCTTGAGTCTCATTGTTTGATAACTTAATCGTAGATTTTTTGTAACGCTCATTAGCCCCAATTGTATAATTGTCTTTATACTTATCATCGTCTTTTGTAGATTTACCTTTTAATGATAACTCAGTATCATCTGCAGCAATTTTATAATTCACTGCTAGTTTATCATCATCAATTTGATTCGTTCCTGTTAATTTTACTTCTGAATCATTTTTATCTTTAGCAGTTAATTCACGTTTTAAAATTAAATTATCTTCTTCCCAAATTACAGATTTAATACTTGGAAAATCATTTTTATCTTTATCTTTCACTTCTTGTATCGCTTCATCAATTTTATCTTCATAATCCTCTGCTTTGAATTGATCTTCGGCTATTTTTTTAATATCTTTATCCTTCTTAGCTTTTTCCAAAACTGATTTCACAATCGCTTTTGTTTCGCCTTTGCTAAGTTTCAATGTTACTTTCTTAACATCTTGTTCATCGCCATCTACATCAATCGTAGCATTTTCTTTTTCAAAATTATCTTTGTCTAATTTATCAATGATTACATCTGTATATTTACTACTTATTTTTTCTATATCTTTTTGTGAAATTTGTGACCCCGATAATAATGAATTTAAGTTTAATGTATCATTTGTCACTACATTCTCTTTACCTGTAGTACTTGATGTATCTCCAGTTATTTTTTCAAAAGCATCTACAAGTTCATCATTTTTAGCTTTATAAACATCGTTAAATAATGGTGATGCATAATATTGATTGTCTTTGTCTGCAGCCCATTGAAACTTACCGATTTCATTATCTGCTATCGTTGGGTTTAAAGCCAAAATTGATTTTTCTTTTTTAGGATCGTGTCCCACTGTCAATCCCACTTCAGAAGCATCTGCGACAGATTTAGGAACACCTGATGATTCTAATAAATTTTTAGGCACATCGGCGTCTCCTTTTAAATTGATCAGATATGATTCATCTTTCATCTTATCTTGAAATTTAAATTCATTTTCAAATCGATCTTTAGCATATTCTTGAAATTGATTAGCTGTTTCCTTTTCGCTCAATAAATATGTGTTTTTAGGTGTGTTTTTGATAAAAAAGTAATAAGCAGCTCCCCCAATACCGGCAATTAAAAGCACACCAATCACAACTGCGACAATTATTTTTACTGTTTTAGACATACCCCTCAACCTCCCATTAAGTTTGATTGTTTTAATAATACCATAAAAGACTTAATATTAATTTATTTATTTGATTTTTCTTTTATTTTTCACTTGTTATTTAAATTAATTATCAAACATTTTTAATATTTGTAATATATCATTACATCCAATCAATTGTGCACTCAATACATATATAGTCACCTTTATATTTCCTCTTAATTTGTAAAATAATTATTATCAATGAAATTCAATACGAATATAAAATGAGCCCCAAAAGATTACTTTTATTAGCAACCTTTTGAGGCTCAATCTTAAAACCAAAATTCTAAAATATTTTGTTAAAAAACTGTAATTTCAATCATGCTATGTTGTGCTACGTTTTTCGTGTTTAACTTCTTTTTCCCACCACAATGCATCTTTTGGATTTTGAATCACATCTTCGTAATCTTCTTGGGATTCTACATTTGGATATGATCCTCTTAAAGATTTATTAGATGTTGATTTGAACATTGTTACAAAGATTATTAAGCCAACAATATTTATAAACATCAAATAATAGGAAGGTGCAATTTGTTGGCCAGTTGTCTCTACAAGTGTAGAAAGGATAAATGGTGTTAAACCACCAAAAATAGCAGCACCTATATTATATACAAGCGATAGCGTACGCAATCTGACTTTAGTGTGGAACATACTTGGTAACACTGAGGGCATAACACCTTCAAATGTTGACATAAATAATGCAATGATAAATAAACCTAAGATAACTAAAGGCAACATCGGTATGCTCATTAACCAAAATGCTAACACTGAGAATAAGCTGAAACCTGCTAAACCAAATATAATCGTACGTTTATTTCCAATTTTATCACTATACCACCCAAAGAAAAATACAGCTGGAATCATGAGCAACATAGTGATTGTACTTAATATTGAACCCATTGTCCCACCTAAATTAATCGTCGTATTCAAGAACGAAGGCATATATGACAATACCATGTAATTGGCTACATTCAAGAAAGCTACGCCTGTAAAACAAACTACAACGTCTTTCCAATAATATTTAAAAATATCTAAATATGAATATTCTAATTCTTTTTGTTCTTCTAATGTGGACTCATAAGCTGGACTTTCATCAAGACTCGAACGAAGTATAATACCAACAATACCTAATGGCGCTGCTATAATAAATGGAATTCTCCAACCCCATTCAGCCATTTGCTGGTCATTCAACAAACTATACATTGTACCAGCAAGTATTGCAGCTAATATATTTCCTGCAAGTGTTCCTATTTCTAGTCCACTGCCTAATTTACCTCGTGTTTTATCTGGAGATGTCTCAGCAATATAAGTCATCGCTCCTGCATACTCCCCACCAGTGGAGAATGATTGAATCATTCGAACTACTAATAATAGTATGGGTGCCCAAATACCGATTTGTTCCTGCGTTGGTAACAAACCGAGCATTAATGTAGAGGCAGCCATCAATAAAATGGTAGTAGATAAAACTATTTTTCTACCATATTTATCTCCCAAATGACTGAAAAATATTCCTCCAATTGGTCTTACAATAAATGCAAAAGCAAAAACTGCAAAGGTTGACACAATTTGCATTTCTTGTGGCAAATTACCGAAAAAATTCGCACTGATCACCACTGCTAATTGTGCATACAATCCAAAATCAAACCATTCGATTGCATTACCTATCCCCGTTGCTACTACACCTTTTTTAGCTTGATTTGAATCTACATGATTCACTTTTTCTTTTTTAAACTTCACAAATAAAAACACCCCTTATTTACTTCCATAGATATAACATAACCTTTACGCATATATATAAACACTTACATTTTTTATTTTCAGAATTTTCCCACCCTGTGGCTTTTAATATCACGTGCTAAAGATTTATGAACTTTTTTTAAATTGCTTATACTAATAACTGAGTTTGGTATAATGATTTAAAATCATTGAATTCGGAGGATTATATTTATGAAAAAAGTTTATTTTAATCATGACGGTGGTGTAGATGATTTAATCTCACTTTTCTTATTACTTCAAATGGAAGAAGTCGATTTGATTGGTGTCAGTGCAATCGGTGCTGACAGTTACATAGAACCAGCTATGAGTGCATCACAAAAAATAATAAATCGTTTTTCATTAACGCCTGTCCATGTAGCAGCATCAAAAGCACGCGGCAAAAATCCTTTCCCAAAAGATTGGCGTATGCATGCTTTCTTTATGGATGCATTACCTATACTGAATGAGCCTACTTCGCAACATTCTAAAATATTAACACATGAAGCATATGAAGATATTATCGAAAAAGTAAACGCGAGCGATGAAAAAGTTACATTATTATTTACTGGGCCGCTTACGGATTTAGCTAAAGCTATCTCCGTTAAACCAAAACTCGTAAATAATATTGAACGGTTAGTATGGATGGGAGGCACATTTTTAGAAAAAGGGAATGTAGAAGAACCCGAACATGACGGCACAGCTGAATGGAATGCATTTTGGGACCCTGAAGCTGTTAAAACCATTTTTGATACAGAACTAAAGATTGATATGGTCGCTTTAGAAAGTACGAATCAAGTACCTATGACTTGGGACATTAGACAAATGTGGGCCAACGAACGCGCTTATACTGGTGTTGATTTTTTAGGTGTAAGTTATGCTGCTGTGCCACCGCTCACACATTTCCAAACAAATTCTACATATTTCTTATGGGATGTTTTAACAACTGCTTATGTCGGTAAACCAGACTTAGTAAAACAACACGATGTAAAAACTTCTGTTCATGTTGATGGTCCTAGTCAAGGATGTACATATATCGATGAAGCAAATGGCCGGTTAGTTTCTGTGGTACACCATGTTGAACATGATAGCTTTTTTAATTACATTACAAGTTTAGCTAAGCAAGTAAAATAAATACACATAACTCAAAGAAGAAGCACAATCAAAACATGTGAATTGATTACGCTTCTTCTTTTTATGCTATTAAATAAGCATATTCATTTTATAAATAAATAGTAATCAGAAACTTTCGTTAGTCACAAATTCAGAATCAATGTTTGCTTTAGTGATTTCCTCTAAACGTTCCACGTTAACATTACCTTGATTTTTTTGATTTAAACCATGCTTACGTGCTAACTCATTATTATATTGATTTAAAGGATACATTTTAAAATTTTGTTTCTTATTGCTATATAAAGTCGGTTCCAGCTCATAATGTGTTACTAGTGATTTCCATCTGACTTGCTTGATTTTAGTTTGCTTCGGTGTTTTTTCAATATCGAACGCTAAATTACCTCCCAGTACATTGTTTTCATCACCTGTTGTTTGACCATTCAAAAAATTTCCCAGGGAATAAGCCACTAATGTTTTATGATTATCTTTACCCTTAATCCATTTCACAGGTTGAATGACATGGGGATGCGTTCCAATCACTACATCTACCCCAGCATCAGCAAACACTTTCGCATATTTCTGTTGTGTTTTATTTGGTTTATGTTTACCTTCATTACCCCAATGTGCTGAAACGATAACAACATCACTTTGTTTTTTTGCCTTAGCCACGTCTCTTTTTATTTGCTTTTCATCAAAGTAATTTATGTAATATGGTTTATCCGATCGAATACCATTCGTGCCATATGTATAACTCAATAAAGCTATATTAATATCGTTTTTATTCATAATTTGAACTGTATCTCTATTGTTTTGTGAATTATATGTTCCAAAATATTCAATATCATCAAATTGCTTCCAAAGTGCAATTTCATTCATAAGTCCACTCGTCCCTTGATCTAATGCATGATTATTAGCACCGTTCACTAAATTGAACCCTGAGTCAGATAAATCTTTTGCTATAGCTTCTGGCGTATTAAAGCGCTTAAACCCAGACAATCCTTTGCTATCTCCACCAATGGGAGATTCTTGATTTATATAAGCTATATCCGAAGCTTCAATGTCTTTTTTCAAATGACTATACATTGGTTTAAAATCAAAACTTCCGTTATTCACTGAAGCATCATTATAAACTGCTGGATGAATTAAATTATCCCCCACCGCATAAAATGAAACGTTCTGACTCAAATGCTTAATATTTAATAAGCAACATGCACCAACTATGATAAAACACAAAAACAATAAAGGAAGTAAAATTTTATATTTCAACACACAAACACCTCTACTATACAATATAAATTGTTAGATTGTTTTTTTAATTACGAATCCTACCGTTTCCTACATTTATAAACTATTTATAACATAATAAAGTTCAAAAAGTTAAGCTTTTATTACACATATTTATAGAAATGTACTTTTTGGTTATGTAATAAATACTATAAAAATAAGCACGCAAATCTTATTTAGATTCACCTGCTTATTTTTGAGTATCAACTTTTTATGTTCAAGCATTTATTGCTTTTTGCTAATTTATCATTTTAGTCATCTTAGAAATGACATTCATTGCTAGCTAACGATAAATTATTAATATTCTTCAGCCATTCAATATTCAAGTCGTTATTACTATTTAACTTAGCTTCCTTAAAATTATAAATTTTAAACATATTTTGTAACAGTCTCCGCTGACAATCTATAAGAGTCATGACCCGGATTTTTAGCTTTTCCTATAGCAACAATCATTACTGGTTCAAAGCGTTCTGGATCTAAATCAAATGCTTCAGCAATTTGGTCTTTTTCAAAACCACCAATAGGATTTGTATCATAACCATAAGACCTAGCAACGAGCATAAATTGCATTGCTGCTAAGCTACTATCAATTTTTATAATATCATTCATTTCTGCACGATTTAAACTTTTATATAAAGGCAATATTTTGCCTAACATTTCAACCTTTACTTCTTCAGGCATATAACCATTTAAAACTGCATTATGATAGATGTCTTCTCCATATTCATAATTTTGCATATCGCCAAATATAATAACCATAGCTGCGGATGTATCATTTTGACGGGTATTAAAACGAACAAGTGGCTTCAATTTTTCTTTTCCTGCTTCACTTTCAACCACTAAAAATCTCCACGGTTGCATATTCACAGACGATGGCGCTTTTGTTGCTTTTTGTATCATCTCATCCATTTCAGTTCTAGGAATTTTAACTTGTTCATCAAACACTTTTACAGATTTCCTATTTAACACAACATCTTCAAAATCATTATTCTTCATTCCAAAATTCTCCTTAATCTTTTTTTACAAAATCAAATTATACGCAATTTGTTATATTTTACAAATCATCTGTTTAAATATTTAATGATTTCTAGTTTGGAAATATTTTATTTTGCCTCTAGAATTCCCTATAATGAAGTTATTAATTTATCAAAATAATTAAGATTTAAGTAAAACGTTTATTTCAATAATTTTTATAAAAG
>NZ_PPRL01000073.1:18238-46589 GCF_002902235.1 Staphylococcus ureilyticus | reverse complement strand
AGATGTGTATAAGAGACAGATATTATTGTAGTAGGTTTTTAAAACTGGTACTACATATAAGTCAATGTAAATTGCTATTGATATTAAAACTATTATCTACATGTTAAGTATCAATTAATATTTTTAAATGTATAGAACGAGAGTATTCACTATAAAGTGGAATTTCTTGACAATTCTGTCAAATTATAAGATGTTATAAATATGTAGTGTAATAAGGAGGCAGACAAGATGACTGAAGAATTCAATGAATCAATGATTAACGAAATTAAAGAAGGGGATAGAGTTACTGGTGAAATTCAAGAAATTGAAGATAAACAAGTAATTGTACATGTTAACGGAGGTAAATTTAACGGGATTATCCCTATAAGTCAACTTTCAACACATCATATTGATAATCCTAGTGATGCTGTTAAAGTTGGTGACGAAATCGGTGCATATGTCACAAAAGTGGAATATGACGAAGAAAATGAGACAGGTGCTTATATCTTATCAAAACGTCAATTAGAAACTGAAAAATCATATGAATTTTTACAAGAAAAATTAGATAATGATGAAATCATCGAGGCTAAAGTCACTGAAGTTGTAAAAGGTGGTTTAGTAGTAGATGTTGGTCAAAGAGGATTTGTACCAGCTTCATTAATTTCAACTGATTTCATCGAAGATTTCTCTCATTTTGAAGGACAAGTTCTAAAATTAAAAGTTGAAGAACTAGATCCAGCAAATAATCGCGTCATTCTTAGTCGTAAAGCTGTAGAAGCATTAGAAAATGCTGAGAAAAAAGATGACTTACTCAATAATCTTAATGAAGGCGATGTCATAGAAGGTAAAGTTGCACGCTTAACAAACTTTGGTGCGTTTATCGATATTGGTGGTGTAGATGGACTTGTACATGTTTCCGAACTATCACATGAGCATGTTAAATCACCAGAAGATGTTGTTTCAATTGGTGAGCAAGTCAAAGTGAAAGTAAAATCTGTTGATAAAGATTCTGAACGTATTTCATTATCAATTAAAGATACGTTACCAAGCCCGTTTGAATCGTTAAGAGGAGAAGTCAATGAAGGTGAAGAAATCGAAGGTAAAGTTGTCAGACTTACAAGCTTTGGAGCCTTTGTTGAAATCAAACCTGGTGTGCAAGGTTTAGTTCATATTTCAGAAATCAGTCATTCTCACATCGGTACACCTGGTGAAGTATTAGAACCAGGACAAGTTGTCAGTGTTAAAATACTCAGTGTCGATATTGACAATGAACGTATTTCACTTTCTATTAAAGCAACATTACCTGACGAAAATGTTGTTGAAAGTGATAGTGAAACAACACAATCATATTTAGATAATAATGAAGACGAAGACAATCCAACACTAGGTGATGTTTTCGGAGATAAACTTAAAGATATTAAGTTTTAATAATTATCATAAGACTAAAAATAAATCTTGTCCTATTTTTACGTTAGGGCAAGATTTATTTTTTTAGTATACATATCAATCAATAAATTAATTGTATTTCATGAAAGTCATTTAAATTGATTCATTAATAATTTCTTTTGAAATACTTACCCCGTATGATAGAATTATAGAGATTAAAAAAGAGAGGAAGTTAGTTATGACTAAACCTATAGTTGCTATTGTAGGAAGACCCAATGTTGGAAAGTCTACAATTTTTAACAGAGTCGTAGGTGAACGTGTCTCAATTGTTGAAGATACACCAGGTGTGACTCGTGACAGAATTTATTCATCAGGCGAATGGTTAACTCATGATTTCAATATCATTGATACTGGAGGTATTGAAATAGGTGATGCACCATTCCAAACACAGATTAGAGCGCAAGCAGAAATTGCCATAGATGAAGCTGATGTCATTATTTTTATGGTAAATGTTAGAGAAGGTTTAACACAAAGTGATGAAATGGTAGCTCAAATGCTATACAAATCTAAAAAGCCCGTTGTATTGGCAGTGAATAAAGTTGATAATCCTGAAATGCGAAATGAAATTTATGATTTTTATTCACTAGGTTTCGGAGATCCGTATCCAATTTCTGGTTCACATGGTTTAGGATTAGGTGATTTATTAGATGAAGTAGTTAAAAATTTCAAAGAAGAAGAGCCCGATCCATATGACGAGGATACAATTCGTTTATCAATTATTGGTCGCCCTAACGTAGGTAAGTCGAGCTTAGTTAACGCGATTTTAGGTGAAAATCGAGTCATAGTATCCAATGTTGCTGGAACAACTCGAGACGCTGTTGATACTGAATATAGCTATGACGATCAAGATTATGTGCTCATAGATACTGCTGGTATGCGTAAAAAAGGTAAAGTATATGAAAATACAGAAAAGTACTCAGTTTTACGTGCACTTAAAGCGATAGAGCGATCAAACGTTGTTTTAGTAGTTATCGATGCTGAACAAGGTATCATAGAACAAGACAAGCGTGTTGCTGGCTATGCGCACGAAGAAGGAAAAGCGATTGTTATCGTTGTCAATAAATGGGATGCTGTAGATAAAGAAACAAATACTATGAAGAAATTCAAGGACGAAGTACGCAAAGAATTTCAATTTTTAGATTACGCACAAATCGCATTTGTTTCAGCAAAAGAACAAAAAAGATTATCTACGCTATTCCCGTATATTTTAGAAGCTAGTGAAAACCATAAAAAACGTGTTCAAAGTTCAACATTAAATGAAGTGATTACAGATGCAATTTCTATGAATCCTACACCAACAGATAAGGGTCGTCGATTAAACGTATTTTATGCTACACAAGTTGCAATAGAACCTCCAACATTTGTTGTGTTTGTAAATGACGTAGAATTAATGCATTTTTCTTATAAACGTTATCTTGAAAATCAAATCAGAGCTGCCTTTGGATTTGAAGGTACGCCTGTACACATCATAACTAGAAGAAGAAATTAATAAATGGAGGGGTTACATGTCTAATATAGCTGTCTTTGGTACTGGGAGTTTCGGTACGGCATTAGCAAATGTCTTAGCTGAAAACGGGCATCAAGTATTAATGTGGGGAAAAAATGAAACGACTGTTAATGAAATAAATGAATTTCATACAAACACTAAATATCTTAAAAATGCACAACTTGAATTATCAATTAATGCAACTACAGATATTCATAAAGCAATAGCGCATTCAGATGTATATCTCATGGCTTTACCTACAAAAGCGATGAGGGAAGTTGCAAGTGAAATTGATTCACACTTAACATCGAAAAAAACTTTTATCCATGTTGCTAAAGGAATAGAAAACGATACTTATAAACGCGTCTCTGAAATGTTAGAAGACTCAATTAGCTCTGAACATAATGCAGGTATTGGTGTACTATCAGGTCCAAGCCATGCTGAAGAGGTTGTTATCAAACAACCAACTACAGTGGCTGCTTCTTCTAAATCACCAGAAGTGAGTAAACTAGCTCAAGATTTATTTATGAATGATTATTTAAGAGTTTATACGAATGATGATTTAGTAGGCGTAGAATTGGGTGGCGCATTAAAAAATATTATAGCTGTTGCAAGCGGTGTAATTTCAGGCATGGGCTTCGGAGACAATGCCAAAGCGGCATTAATGACTAGAGGTTTAGCTGAAATAAGTCGACTTGGTGAAAAATTAGGCGCAGATCCACTGACATTTTTAGGTTTAGGTGGTATTGGCGATTTAATTGTAACGTGCACATCTACTCATTCTAGAAATTATACATTAGGGTATAAATTAGGTGAAGGTAAATCACTAGAAAAAGCATTAGAAGAAATGAATATGGTGGTTGAAGGTGTATATACTACAAAATCAGTTTATAATTTAGCTAAAGAACATCATATTGATATGCCAATTACAACTGCATTATATAGAGTTTTGTTTGAAAATCAACCTGTTGATGAAAGCGTCAAAGACTTAATGGGACGGGGCAAAAAGGCCGAATAAGATAGAACTATTACACTTTTTTGCAAATATATAACAATTTGATATTAAAATCCTATTAATTCAACGTTTTTTACACATAAATCATTGCAGTTGCAGTATTCGTTGTGTTAAAGTCATACCATAATGATATTAAGTTATCATTATAAACCCTAGGGGAGGTGAATTCATAATGAACAAAACAGATTTAATCAATGCTGTTGCAGAACAAGCTGATTTAACTAAAAAAGAAGCTGGTTTAGCTGTAGATGCAGTATTCGAATCAATTCAAACATCACTTTCTAAAGGTGAAAAAGTACAATTAATTGGATTCGGTAATTTCGAAGTACGTGAACGTGCTGCTCGTAAAGGACGTAATCCACAAACTGGTAAAGAAATTGATATCCCTGCAAGCAAAGTTCCAGCATTCAAAGCTGGTAAAGCTTTAAAAGATGCAGTTAAATAATTCTTTACTTAAAAGTGAAGCCCTTGTTACAGGGGCTTTTTTCTTTTGGTAAAAACTTTTAAATACAAATAAAAATAGATTGCAAAATTGCAAACTAAGTCTCTTAATATGGTATCATTCGATATGATGATATGATATTAAGAGATTTTTAAAGTGATCAAACATCAATTTAGTTTTTACAAAGATAATAAACAAACATAATTCATTTATTTTTATAATTTTTACTATTCACAAAATACATAAAACGTATATATTTATCACTTTGAAAACCGTTGATTTTAATTTTCCCTATATAATGTTAATATGTATATTGATAATAACGTGAGGTGTGAACATGGAAACGACATTAAGTATTTTTGAAAAACAAATTACCCAACGCTTGAAAGGTATACATCATTATGACGCTATTTATATAAATGAAGTATTAGCAAAAATCCTTGATTCTTATGATATACCTGAAGATGCTAAATTAGCTTGCCTCACTATAGATACTGCGATGCGTCATTTAGATGAGGTTTCCAAAAATTTATCCTCTAAGAAAGCCATTTTGATTGGTGATTTACTAAGCGCTCACTTTTATACATTATTAGCGAAGTTACATGATCCAATTTTTCAAAAGCAAATTAGTTCAGCGATTGTTGAAATTAATGAAATGAAATCCTCCATCCATAACGGAGTGATTCCCAAAGAAGAAATCGGTCATTTTATTTTAAAAATCGAAAATAAATTTCCACTTATTACTATCAATCGATACGTACCAAACATGGAAACAACAGATATCAATCAAAAATTATTAGCAAACTTATTAGAAAATCATCCTTCGTATTTAAAAAAATATTCGAAAGATGAACTAAATACATTTTTAGAAGAAATTAAATTAGAAATTAATTAAAAAAGAGGTAATCAATGATGGCAGATAATAAAGCAAAAAAAGAACAAGTACATAACGTTTTTCAAAATATTTCTGGAAAATATGATCGCCTAAACAACATCATCAGCTTTGAACAACACAAGACATGGAGAAAACGCGTAATGAAAGAAATGAATGTTAAAGATGGTAGCAAAGCATTAGATGTTTGTTGCGGAACGGCAGACTGGACCATTTCTTTAAGCAAAGCAGTCGGTCCTTCTGGTGAAGTATTAGGTGTAGATTTTAGTGAAAACATGCTTGAAGTAGGTAAAAAGAAAACAGCGGACATGCAAAATATCCAACTCATTCATGGTGATGCAATGCATTTACCATTCGAGGATAATGAATTTGATTATGTCACAATTGGCTTTGGTTTACGTAATGTACCTGATTACCTTGCAACGCTTAAAGAACTAAATCGAGTTTTAAAGCCTGGTGGAATGGTTGTTTGCTTAGAAACAAGTCAACCAACAGCTCCAATATTTAAACAATGTTATAAATTATACTTTAAATTTATAATGCCTATATTTGGTAAAATATTTGCGAAATCGAAAGATGAATATGAATGGTTACAGCAATCTACTTTTGATTTTCCAGACAAAGAAAAATTAAAACGTTTATTTTCACAAGCAGGATTTAGTAATATTAAGGTACGTAGCTTCACTGGTGGCGTTGCAGCGATGCACCTAGGCTATAAATAAAAATGAAACAACCAAAGGTGATGACTGTGTCAAAGTTAAATATGAACAATGAAATTAAAATAATTGAACAGCGATTGGAAGAAGCATTAATAAGTAAGGATCAAATCTTAGAAGATGCTTCTTATCATTTATTTTCATCAGGCGGAAAACGTGTAAGACCTGCCTTTGTAATATTAAGTAGTCAATTTGGCGAAGAAATTAATGAAGATGTCTATCGTGTTGCTGTAGCACTCGAATTAATCCATATGGCTACTTTAGTACATGATGATGTTATTGATAAAAGTGATAAACGTCGCGGTAGTTTAACGATTGCCAAAAAATGGGATCAAGACACTGCAATTCTCACAGGTAATTTTCTATTAGCTGTCGGTTTAGAACATATTTCAAATATTGAGGATAACCGAGTACATAAAGTGATATCTAGTGCAATTGTCGAAGTATGCATGGGTGAATTGTACCAGTTTCAAGATCAATTCAATGCACATCAAACAATTACTAATTATTTAAGAAGAATCAAACGTAAAACTGCATTGCTTATACAATTATCAACGGAAGTTGGAGCAATTGCTTCACATGCTGATACCAAAACGGTTCGTAATTTGAAAATGATTGGTCATTATATTGGTATGAGTTTTCAAATCGTTGACGATATTCTAGATTTTACTAGTACTGAAAAGAAATTAGGAAAACCAGTGGGCAGTGATTTAATGAACGGTCATTTAACGTTACCAGTATTGTTAGAAATGCGTAAAAATCCTGAGTTTAAATCACAAATAGAACAACTTGGCCCAAACAGTGATCAATCCTTATTTGATAAATGTATACAAACCGTTAAACATTCTGATGTCATAAAACAATCACAAGCAATTAGCGATAGATACTTAGACAAAGCGCTTCATCTTATTGATCAATTAGAAAAAGATGATGCTAAACCAATATTTAAAAAAATTATTAAAAAAGTAGGGAAAAGAAACGTATAATTGTGTGAAAAGCATTGAAAGCGCTTAAATTAACTGTTAATATTATAATGTGCTTCAAGACATTATAATATTTTGTTTTGTATTTTTATAAAACTTACATCACTAACAGGGGGATAAACACACAATGGAAAGAACATTTTTAATGATTAAACCGGACGCGGTTCAACGTAATTTGATAGGTGAAATCGTTTCACGTATTGAACGTAAAGGACTAAAACTTGTAGGTGCTAAACTAATGACAGTACCTAAATCGCTTGCAGAAGAACATTATGCTGAACATACGGATAAACCATTCTATGGCAATTTAATCGACTTTATTACTTCTGCACCTGTATTTGCAATGGTTGTAGAAGGTGAAGATGCAGTACATATTGCGCGTCACATTATTGGATCAACAAATCCATCAGAAGCTACACCTGGTACAATCAGAGGAGACTTTGGTTTAACTGTAGGTAGAAACATTATTCATGGTTCAGATTCAGTTGAATCTGCTAATAAAGAAATCAATCTTTGGTTTAATGAAGAAGAATTAAGTGATTTTACAGAATCACGTGAAGCATGGTTATACGAATAATCATCGTTGAATCGATACACCATTACATGTAAGATGATATGCGTTATTAACTTAATTATTTAATACGCTCAACAATAAAGATAAAAAATGATAGTAAAAATACGATTCATGGTCGTATCCGTAAAATCAAAACACTTTCGTTAAATTCATAATAAAATGAATTTATGCGAAGGTGTTTTTTATGTATAAAAGCTGCAATTGCATTCTAAAGTGAAGTCGTTTAATATCTTAAGTTATTACTGAATTTTAAACAGATGTTATAGTTGTATGTAAGGAAATCTTATAAAGTTTAGTTATTTGAAATTTTTCTGTTAATTTGAACAATTGAATATGATAAGATAAGGAACATATAATCATTTAAAGTACTAAAGAACGGAGTGGGTAAATAATGAGATATTTAACTTCAGGAGAATCACATGGTCCACAACTAACAGTAATTATTGAAGGTGTGCCAGCAAATTTAGAAATTCATGCTGCCGATATAAATGAAGAAATGTTTAAACGTCAAGGTGGATACGGTAGAGGCAGACGCATGCAAATTGAAAAAGACAGTGTTGAAATTGTATCTGGGGTACGTAACGGATATACGCTTGGTAGTCCAATCACGCTTATTGTCACAAATGATGATTTTAAACATTGGAGAAAAATCATGGGCGCTGATCCTATTAGCGATGAAGATCAAGAAAACATGAAGCGCGTAATTACAAAACCACGTCCAGGTCATGCCGATTTAATCGGCGGTATGAAATATAATCATCGAGACTTAAGAAATGTATTAGAGCGTTCTTCTGCTAGAGAAACTGCTGCGCGAGTGGCTGTAGGTGCTGTATCGAAAATATTACTAAAGCAACTCGATATTCATTTTTATAGTAGAGTTATGGAAATTGGTGGTATTAAAGATGATTTAGCTTATGACCTTGAAACAATCAAATCTAATATAGATAAAAATGATGTCCGTGTGATTAATGATGATATTGCGCAACAAATGAGAGATAAAATTGATGACGCCAAAAAGGCAGGAGATACTATTGGCGGTGTTGTACAAACTATTATTGAAGGAGTACCAATTGGTATCGGCAGTTATGTACATTATGACCGTAAATTAGATGGTAGAATTGCTCAAGGGGTTGTAAGTATTAATGCTTTTAAAGGTGTCAGTTTTGGAGAAGGATTTAAAGCAGCCGAAAAACCTGGCAGTGAAATACAAGATGAAATACTTTATGATACAAACAATGGTTATTACAGAGGATCAAATCATTTAGGTGGATTTGAAGGTGGTATGTCTAACGGAATGCCTATTGTTGTCAACGGTGTTATGAAACCAATTCCAACATTATACAAACCACTAAATTCAGTAGATATTAATACTAAAGAATCTTTTAAAGCTTCTGTTGAACGCTCTGATAGTTGTGCCGTTCCAGCTGCAAGTGTTGTAGTAGAAAATGTCGTTGCTTTTGAACTTGCAAAAGCATTATTAGAAGAATTCCAATGTAATCATATCGAGCAATTAAAATCACAAATTGAAGAACGCCGCTTGTTGAATATTGAATACTAAATTATAAGATTAGCCAGGTGATATCGATGAAATTACAAACTACGTATGAGACTAATAATTATCCTATTATCATAGAACATAACGCGCTAAAACATTTACGTCATTACATTGAAAATTACAAAGATATTGTACTAGTCGTAGATAATACAATTGCTCAAAAATGGGATGATACATTAGAATTTATTACATCTGAATACGATGCTCACATGTTGGTTGTACCGTCAGGTGAGTCTACAAAATCTTTAGATTATTATGCAGAGACTATAGAAACATTATTGAGCAAAAATTTGACTAGAAATACTTGCATCATTGCAGTAGGTGGTGGCGCTACCGGTGATTTCGCTGGATTTTTAGCTGCTACCCTATTGAGAGGCGTTGATTTTATCCAAGTACCTACGACGATATTAGCACATGATTCTAGTGTTGGTGGTAAAGTGGGAATCAATTCAAAACACGGTAAAAATTTAATTGGTGCATTTTATAGACCAACTGCGGTTATCTATGATTTGAATTTTCTCTCAACGCTTCCTTATACAGAAATATTGAGTGGTTACGCTGAAGTATATAAGCATGCATTGTTAACTGATGCCGATGCAGTACGTAATATTGAATCACATTTTTATGATAAGACAACGTTAGCGTCTTTAGATGAAATGGAATATTATATTTATAAAGGCATAGAGACAAAGTTAAATATTATTGTAAAAGATGAAAAAGAATCAAACGTTCGTAAATTTTTAAATTTAGGACATACTTTTGGTCATGCCGTTGAATACACATTTAAAATACCACACGGTCATGCCGTGATGATTGGCATTCTTTTTCAATTCATCGTATCGAACCATATTTTAAACCAAAAATTTGATATTTTACATTACGTCAATTATTTAAGTTCTCTAGATTATCCATTAAATATCATCAATACCTTCAAATTCGATTCACTTTATGAATTAATGTTAAGAGATAAGAAGAATGACCAACAAGGCGTACAGATGGTTTTATTAGAAGGTATAGGAAATCCCGTGGTTAAACATGTCGATAAATCCACTTTAGTAGAGAGTTTCACGACATTACAAACATATTTTAAAAAGTAGGTGGCATAATTGGTTAATAGTAAAACAATTGATATAAATGGTCCTCTGATTGGAGAAATAGAAGTTCCAGGAGATAAGTCAATGACTCATAGAGCGATTATTTTAAGCTCATTAGCATCAGGTAGGTCAACGATATATAAACCCTTACTTGGTGAAGATTGTATTCGTACAGTAGAAATTTTCCGTCTACTTGGTGTCGAAATAGAAATTTTAGAAGATAAAATTGAAATAAACTCACCTGGATATAAATTTTTCCAAACACCACATCAAGTACTCTATACTGGCAATTCTGGAACGACGACACGTTTAGTTGCTGGATTATTATGCGGACTAGGCATTGAAGCAGTCCTTTCTGGTGATGCTTCTATTGGTAAAAGACCGATGGATCGAATTATGAAACCTCTAACGTTAATGAATGCAGATATTTCAGGTGTGAATCATAACTTTACGCCTTTAATCATCAAACCTGCTCAAATTAAAGGCATATCATACCAAATGGAAGTCGCAAGTGCTCAAGTTAAAAGTGCAATATTATTTGCAAGCTTGTTTGCAAACGAAAAAACAACGATTTCTGAAATAGGTATAACGCGCAATCATACAGAAACAATGTTTGAACATTATCAAATTCCGATTACTTACAATGATAAAATGATTCAATTACCTGAAAATAGTATTGAACATATTACTGCCACTGATTTTCATGTACCTGGGGACATTTCCTCAGCTGCATATTTCATTGTTGCAGGGTTGATAACTCCAGGAAGTGATATTACAATTCACAATGTTGGCATAAATCCAACACGTTCAGGTATCATAGATATCGTGACACAAATGGATGGAAATATAACTTTATTCAATCAAACTAATGGTTCAGAACCTACCGCTTCAATACGCGTACAATATACACCAAATATGAAACCTATTCATATTGAAGGTGAATTGGTACCAAGAGCGATTGATGAATTACCAGTTATCGCCTTACTTTGTACTCAAGCAAATGGAACAAGTATTATAAAAGAGGCGGAAGAATTAAAGGTCAAAGAAACCAATCGTATTGACACTACGGCAAACATGTTGAATTTATTAGGTTTCACCTTACAACCAACAAGTGACGGCATGATTATCCATCCATCAAGATTGGAACAAACTGCCACAGTGGATAGCTTTACTGATCACCGCATTGGTATGATGCTTGCTGTAACTTCTTTACTAACTAGTGATACATTAACGATTGATCAATTTGATGCAGTCAATGTTTCCTTCCCAGGTTTCTTAGCTAAATTTAATCAATTAGAAAAAGAGGGATAAAGTATGGAAGATATCTATAAACTTATAGATGATATCAACTTACAAAAACTAGATAACTTAGATACACGGGTAAATGACGCGCTAAGTTCTCCAAAAGACGATGCGCTCTTTATACTCGGTGAAACATTATATAACTATGGACTAATGCCACAAGGTCTTGAAGTATTTCGTACACTTTATCACAAATACCCAGATGAAAGTGAACTGTTAATTTATTTCATTGAAGGACTGATTGCGGAAGATCAAACGGATGAAGCATTAGAATATTTAAGCACTGTTGAACTATCTACAGAACGTTTGATGCTAGAAGCAGATTTATACCAACAATTAAATATGCTTGAAGTGGCTATAGATAAATTAGTAGAAGCTATTGATATCGAACCAAATGACCCAATCATACACTTCGCATTGGCAGAATTACTTTACTTTGATGGTCAATATTTACGTGCTTCTTCGGAATATGAAACGGTATTAGAAACGGGAGAATATCAAATCAATAATGTTAATTTATTCTCACGTTTAGCTGATTGTAGCTTACAAAGTGGAAATTATAGTGATGCCATCACAATGTTCAATGAAATCAGCGAAGATGAAATGGATTCAGAAATATACTTCAAAAAAGCCATTGCTTATGAAAAAAATGACTTAACACAGGAAGCTATCAAATTAGTGCAAACACTATTATCAAAAGATCCAGACTTCCTACAGGGCTACTTTTATCTACAACAATTATATGAAAACGAGCATAATCATGCAGATGCCATTGAAATTGGTAAAGAAGGGTTGCGCTTGAGTCAATTTTATAAAGAATTAATGGTATCAACAGGTAGTATTCAAATAGAACACGGAGATGCTAATGAAGGTGTACAATTGTTACTACAAGCCTTAGACGTAGATAATGCTTATCAAGAACCACTTTTAATCTTGAGTGATTTCTTTAGACAAGAAGAAGATTACGATTCAATTATTAGCTTATTACAATATGTAGATGAAGAAGATTTAGATCCCGTATTTATGTGGCATGTAGCACATGCTTTAGGTCAAGAAGAGCGAGATAAAGAAGCACAACATTTCTTTGAATTAGCCTATCCAACCATGAGAACGCAATCAGCATTTTTAAGTGATTATTATTTCTATTTAGTTGAAATAGGTTATATAGAACAAGCACAACAAATCTTAAAGCAATTGCTAGAAATAGACCCATCGAACGAAACTTGGCATGATGAAGCTGAAAGATTGCAATCATTCTAAAAAGTAAAGAAGGTGAGTATATTGACTGATACCTTACAACAATTAAAAGCAAGTTTTATAGAATACGTATTATTTCAGTATCGTTTTAAATCTCGAATTAGTGTATGGGTATTAAATTTGATAAAATCCTCACCTGAACTTTTACAAAAAATATACTTTGTAGATGAGCAAATTCCCAGTCATAACACTTTAGAAATTGCAACTGTGAATACAGACAACATCGCCATAAAACTTATAGTAGAGGATCAACAATATATTAATAATGAAAAAATATTTGACTATATCGCAAATCAAAATATCTTTTTTGATATCAAATTATATTTAAATAAAGAAGATTCTAGAGATACGAAATTAGACGATTTATTGTTAACACAATTACTTCACTCTCCATATTATGCCGTATATATTCAAGATATATATGGTTTGCCATTATCAAAACAAAGTGAATCATCTATTATCAAATATTTACAAGACAATATTGACTTAAGTCTGCAACTTCAGGATAGAGCTTTATTTTATCAATTATCTCAAATCCTAAATACATTTAAGTTGAGGAATCTTAATACATTATCGAAGGATTGACTATATGAACATTTACTCACTATGGCAACTTATCATTTTTAATAAAGGTACGCTGTATTTCTTATTAATATGTAATTTATTAGGCACAGTTTACGGGTATATTTGGTACGGTTCACAAATGAGTGCTACACCTTGGCAATTTATGCCATTTGTACCTGATAGCCCAACTGCATCATTATTTTTATGTATTGCTATTCTAGGGTTGATTGTTAACAAGAACTTACCAATCATCGAAGCACTCGCTTTTGTCACATTAATCAAGTATGGAGTATGGGCTGTAATTATGAATATCATTCTTTTTATTCAATACGATATGATTACAATTACAGGTTGTATGTTGATACTTTCTCACGGCATTATGGCAATTGAAGGTTTTATTTTTTATCCAAGATTTAAAGTGACGATTTCTGCCTTTTTCGTAGCGATGATATGGGTGTTTCATAATGACATTATCGATTATGTATTTATGCAATATCCTTTTTATGATTTTATTGCAAGTCACATTGAAGCAATTGCATACTTAGCATTCTGGTTAAGCGTTATACCTTTAGTTTTATATTTAAGTTTAACTCTATTTAAAAAAGATAAAATATTTGACCATTATTAACGTCCACAGTAAAATGTTTATAAAGGAGTGAGGATTTTTGTCTTTTATTTATATGATTATATACTTTGTTATTTTAATGGTTCTGCCTCTATGGGCACAACACAAGGTTAAATCTAACTATGAAAAGTATTCTCAAGTGAGATCAACTAGTGGGAAAACAGGGCGTGAAGTAGCGCTTGAAATACTCCATTCAAATGGAATTTATGATGTAGATGTTGTCGAAGGTAAAGGATTTCTAACAGATCACTATGATCCTAGTAAAAAAGTTCTTGTCTTATCACCAGCAAACTTCAATAGACCTTCAGTTGCTGGTACAGCAATTGCAGCCCATGAAGTAGGGCATGCTATACAGCATGCCCAAGGATATTTCTTCTTAAGATTTAGAACTTCATTAGTACCTTTAGCAAATATTGGTAGTTCTTTAGGTTACATGGCAGTGTTTGCTGGTATTGTGTTAACGAGTTTACAGAGTACATTGGGTTCAACTGCACTTTGGATAGGTATTGCGTTAATGTCATTCGCAGTATTGTTCTCAATTGTTACCTTGCCAGTCGAATTTGATGCTAGTAGTAGAGCAATGAAACAAATTAAAAGCTTAGATATTGTTAATGAAAAAGAATATCGCCATGCAAAAAAAGTATTATCGGCTGCTGCAATGACTTATGTTGCATCAACTGCTGTAGCATTAGCAGAACTTGCACGTTTCATTTTAATTGCTAGATCAAGTGAATAATTTAGCCATGCAAATGAGATAGAAATATAAATTATTTAAATTTATTTCACTGTTTAACAACGCTTAGGTTGATAAAATTAGGATAAGAGGTTGAGGCAATCATTTTGCCCAATCTCTTTTTTTATGTATACAATTATTATTTTTTAAAATATAGATTTAAGATGGTGACTTCCTTTACATCTATTATTGTTATACCTCAGCACATCATATTATCATTTAATTTAACTACTTAATTCATATTGAATAGTGTATAAAGGTTGCAGGAATAATGCATGAATCATAGAATTAGTCTATACTATAAAAGAAACTGATAGAATGAGAGGCGTTTATCATGAAATCGATGAAAGACATGCAAATCGAAGTAGATGACTATATAAACCAATTTAAAACTGGCTACTTTTCACCTCTAGCAAATCTCGCAAGGTTATCAGAAGAAGTAGGAGAGTTATCAAGAGAAATCAATCATTTTTATGGAGAAAAAAAGAAAAAAGATAGTGAAGCTGCAAACACGGTAAAGGCAGAACTTGGAGATAATTTATTCGTGTTACTATGTATAGCTAATTCCTTAGATATAGATATGACTGAAAGTTTTAACGAAACAATGGATAAGTTTAATACACGAGATAAAAATCGTTTTGAAAGAAAATAGATTGATATTGTTTAAGAAAGGATGTGCCACCTATGAAAATAGGAATTACATGTTACCCTTCTATGGGTGGTTCTGGAATTATCGCCACTGAGTTGGGTATCAAATTAGCAGAAAGAGGACATGATATCCATTTTATAACATCGAATATACCTTTTAGAATTAGAAAACCTTTACCTAATATTACATTTCATCAAGTTGAAGTGAATCAATATGCTGTATTCCAATATGCGCCTTACGATATTACCTTAAGTACCAAGATTGCTGAAGTAATCAATGAGTATGACCTAGATTTATTACATATGCATTATGCCGTACCGCATGCTGTTTGCGGTATATTAGCAAAACACATGTCTGGTAAAGACATTAAAATAATGACTACCCTACATGGCACTGATATTACAGTATTGGGATATGATCACTCATTAAAAAATGCGATTAAATTTGGTATAGAAGGTAGCGATGTAGTGACAAGCGTCAGTAAATCACTTGCAGAACAAACGACTGATATTATTGAAACAGATAAAACAATCATTCCAATTTATAATTTCGTTAGAGAAAATGAATTCCCTACAAAACATTCAATGCCAACTGAATCTGATATCAAATTAAAAGCTTGTTACGGGATAGAACCTGAAGAAAAAGTGATTATTCACGTTTCTAATTTTAGAGCTGTCAAACGAATTGATACAGTCATTGAAACTTTCGCAAAGATACACCAAAAATTACCATCAAAACTTATTTTATTAGGTGATGGACCTCAATTAATGGATATGAAAGCAAAAGCACGTGAATTAGACATTGAAGATGCTGTGTTATTTTTAGGTAAACAAAATTGGGTGAGTGAATTTTATCAAATATCAGATTTAGTATTATTATTAAGTGAGAAGGAAAGCTTTGGTCTCACATTGTTAGAAGCAATGAAATCAGGTGTACTTCCAATTGGCTCTACTGCTGGAGGTATCAAAGAAGTAATTAAACATAACGAAACAGGTTTTATAGTAAATATTGGTGATAGTGATACAGCCAGTACGTATGCGTTACAATTGTTGACAAATGATGAACTTTATAAAAAAATGCAGCAGCAAATGTTGGATGATGTTGCTGAACGTTTTTCTTCAGATTTAATTGCAGACCAATATGAATATTATTATAAAAAAATGTTAGAGGGTAATCATGACTAAAACTTTATTCGAACAAGCAAAACCAATATTAAAAACTTTACAATCTAACCATTACCAAGCATTTTTTGTTGGGGGTTCTGTGAGAGATTATCTAATGCATAAAACAATACACGATATTGATATTACTACGAGTGCAACGCCTGAAGAAGTAGAAGCTATTTTCGAAAAGACAATTCCTATAGGTAGAGAACATGGCACAGTCAATGTTGTCTATAATGGCGAACACTATGAAGTAACAACATTTCGTGCAGAAGGTGATTATGATGATCATCGAAGACCTAACGAAGTCTTTTTTGTGCGTGAATTATATGAGGATGTTAAAAGACGTGATTTCACAATGAATGCAATAGCTATGGACGCCGATTTTCATATTCACGACTACTTCAATGGTCAACAAGATATTGAAAATCACATAATTAGAACCGTAGGCAATGCGCATGAACGTTTTAACGAAGACGCGTTAAGGATTATTCGAGGTCTACGTTTTCAAGCACAATTAGGATTTGCATTAGAAAATGAAACTTTTTATGGTATGAAATCACATATCCATGATATTAAATATTTATCAATTGAACGAATTGTGGTTGAACTAAAAAAACTCACTTCTGGTAAGTATGTAGCCCATAGTTTTGAAAACTTACAGTACTTGAATGCATTTAATTACATTCCTTTTTTCAAACATTATAAACTAAATGATTTTATTTTAGATGAAGCCATTCCGTTCACTTTATTTGTAGCTTTATTGAAAGCACAACAACCTTTAGTAAATGGTACTCTTAATGATTTAAAAATTAGTAATAATGAAAAAAAGGATATAGGTAAATTAGAACGACTACTTAATCAATTACCCAATATTAAATCTAAATCAGACTTTAAAATACTTCTTTATGATTATGGTGAACAAGATATACTATTAATATTAAATTTCATAGATTTACATATTAAAAACCATTTACCTTCTTTTTCACCGCTTATTATAAATATACAATCTGTAAAAGAAGAATCTAAAAAGTTACCTATTCACTCAAGAAAGGATATTGATATTAATGGTAAAGATATCCTTGAGGCAGTTAATAAGCAAAGCGGTCCTTGGCTAAAAACACTATTGAGAGATATTGAGATTGCTATTATCAATAGAGATGTTCAAAATATTAAACCAGAAATCATTAGGTGGGTGAAGTCACATGTCGAAATACAGTAAAGATGTTATTCAAATCTTATATACAAACCAGTCAGAATATATTTCTGGACAGTTTATTGCAGAACATCTTTCAATTTCTCGAACAGCAGTCAAAAAAGTAATTGATCAACTTAAGCAAGAAGGGTGTGAAATTGAATCAATTAACCATAAAGGACATCGCTTAATTGAACTACCTGATAAATGGTATAGTGGGATTGTAGAACCTTTAATCGATGAACAAAAAATGTTTGATCATGTAGAGGTCAAAGCGCAAGTTGATTCCACACAGTTACTCGCCAAACAAAAATTAGTTGGAAACTCAAACACCTTTTTAATTTTAAGTGATGAGCAAACGAAAGGAAAAGGGCGCTTCAATAGACCATGGGATTCATCACGTGGCAAAGGATTATGGATGTCTCTTGTGTTACGTCCAAATGTCCCATTTGAAATGATAACAAAGTTTAACTTGTTTATGGCATTAGGTATCAGAGATACAATGCAACAATTTAGTAATGAGAAAGTAACGATTAAATGGCCAAACGATATCTATATTGATGGAAAAAAAGCTTGTGGATTTTTGACTGAAATGGTAGCTAATAGTGATGGTATAGAAGCGGTGATATGCGGTATTGGCATAAATATGAATCACTTGCCTGAAGATTTTCATGGTGAGTTGCAATCAAAGGCCACGAGCTTGAGAATACATGCTAACCAAAAAATACATCGTTATCATTTATTAGAGCAATTAATAAATCAGATTGAAAGACGTTATCATCAATTTTTAAGCCAGCCGTTTTCCACGATACGACATGAATACATTGAAGCTTCAAATATTTGGAATAGAACTTTAAAATTCACTGAAAATGGTCAACAATTTCAAGGTGAAGCTATAGATATTGATGAGCATGGTTATCTAATTGTCATTGATGAGCAACAGACACAACACAAACTCATGAGTGCAGATATAGAACTATAAATTTATAAGAAAAGGAGGAATGAAAATGACACAGCCTTGCTACGCTGTTGTTGATTTAGAAACAACAGGCAACCAATTAGACTACGATGAAATTATTCAAATTGGTATTACTTTCGTCCGCGATAATAAAATAATTGGCACCTATCACTCTATGGTAAAAACAGATTTAGAAATTCCTCCTTTTATTCAAGCATTAACCTCAATTGAAGATGAAATGCTAAAGCAATCACCATATTTCCATGAAATTGCTGACGATATATACAAACAACTTGAAGGCTGTATCTTTGTCGCACATAATGTAACTTTTGATTTAAATTTCATAAAAAAATCATTTAAAAAATGTAATATCAGATATAGACCCAAAAAAGTATTAGATACATTAGAATTGTTTAAAGTTGCTTTCCCAACAGATAAAAGTTATCAATTAAGTGAATTAGCAGAAGCACATGGTATTACATTAAATAATGCCCACCGTGCGGATGAAGATGCTGCAACGACTGCACAACTTATGATACTTGCTTTCAATAAATTCGAAGCACTACATTTAGATACTTTAAAACAACTTTATTATTTAAGTAAAAATTTAAAATATGATTTACATGATATTCTTTTTGAAATGGCTCGAAACCATAACCATGAACAACTAAGTGAAGATTTCGAACAATTTGAACAGATTATTTATAAAAAGCAAAGAGATTTTAAAGCGCCCACAGTAAACTTTGACGGAACTTTAAAAGACCTATATACAGACATTACTGAAAAATTAAATTTAACATATAGACCTCAACAATTATATTTAGCTGAAATTATCTTAGAACAGTTGATGCATAGTGAGAAAGCTATGATTGAAGCGCCTTTAGGGAGTGGTAAATCATTTTCATATTTATTAGCTTCACTAATGTATAACATACAAACAGGAAAACATGTAATGATTTCTACAAATACAAAATTATTACAAAATCAGTTGTTGGAAAAAGATATACCTGCATTAAAATCAGCATTGAATTTTAAAATAAATGCATCTTTAATCAAAAGTAAACGAGATTATATTTCGTTAGGATTAATCAGTCAAATTTTGAAAGATGAATCTAATAATTACGAAGTTAGCATTTTGAAAATGCAATTATTGATTTGGATTACAGAAACACATACTGGAGATATACAAGAGTTAGATTTAAAAGGCGGACAGAAAATGTATTATGAACAAAAGTTAGAAACTTATGTTCCAGTGCGTAATGACATTAATTATTTTAATTTTATTAAGCGCAACGCAAAAAATATACAAATTGGTATAACAAATCACGCTCATTTAATACATGCTTCACATGACAATACAATTTATCAATTATTTGATGATTGTATCATTGACGAAGCCCATAGGTTACCTGATTATGCATTAAACCAAGTTACGAATGAATTAAGCTATTCTGATGTCAAATACCAATTAGGCCTAATTGGTAAAACTGAAAACGATAAACTACTTGCCGCTATCGACCATTTAGAACAACAACGTATACTTGAAAAATTAGATATACCACCAATCGATGTTTTTGGCCTTAAAACAAATATCAATGAAATACATGATTTAAACGAACAATTGTTTAGTACGATGTTTAATAGCATCCAACAATCAGAAATACATGATGATGAAGTGCATAAAGTTCATTTTGTATATCATTTCGATGTAACACCTATTTTAAATGATTTGCATGCCATCATTCATAAATTAAATATGACCTTAGAATTCTTTAACGGCATGAGCCATAAAACAATTAAAACAGTAAGAAAACAATTACTTTATATTAATGATAAGTTTAGAGCAATTGAAACTAGTTTAAAAAATAATCATACTAGTTATTTATCCATTAAAAACATTAACCAAAAATCTACAATCAAATTAAATGTAAAAGATTATGATGTGAAAGAAATATTAACAAAACAAGTGTTAGATAAATTTAATGCACTAACATTTATTTCAGGTACCTTAACTTTTAATCACTCATTTGAAAATTTCAAGCAATGGTTTAATAAGGACATCATATTTAATACTTATGAGCTTGATACTGCAACAGTATCTTCAAACCAGACAACTGTATTTATACCAAATGATGTCGCTTCATATAATTATAAAAATATTGATGACTATGTGAGCTCTATTGTCAATTATGTCATAGAATATACAACAGTTATTGAATCAAAATGTTTAATTCTATTCACTAGTTATAAGATGATGCATATGGTACAAGAACTCTTGAATGAATTACCTGAGTTTGAGGATTACGTAATACTCACACAACAACAAAATCAAAACTATAAAATTGTACAGCAATTTAATAGTTTTTCTAAAGCCATTCTATTAGGGACTAGCACATTCTTTGAAGGTTTTGATTTCCAATCAAATGGTATCAAGTGTGTAATGATTACAAAATTACCTTTTATGAATCATAACAATACGAAATATTGGTTAATGGAATCTGAATTCACTTCCACATTTAAAGATTTCGTTTTACCTGATGCTGTTACTCGTTTCAGGCAAGGACTAGGCAGACTTATTAGAAGTGAGCAAGATAAAGGTATCATCGTATCATTTGATGATCGTTTAATTAAAAGTAATTACAAACAATTCTTTGAACAATCATTAGAAAGTTATCGTCAAAAGAAAGGCGATATAAAACAATTTTCAAGCTTACTTAAAAAAATAAAAAAAGAGACAATACATCATAAAAGTAACACGCGCAACTAGAAGTTGTACCTTGATTTTGTTAAAATGTATAAGGATTAATAAAAGAAGACTACAAAAATATTAGGAGTTTGGTTATGAAAACAACGATAAAAGAAGCAAAACATTACATTAACCAAGAAGTAACGATAGGTGCTTGGTTAACGAATAAACGTTCAAGTGGTAAAATTGCATTCTTGCAGTTAAGAGATGGTACTGGCTTTATGCAAGGTGTCGTAGTAAAAGCTGATGTAGATGAAGATACTTTTCAGTTAGCTAAAGATATTACGCAAGAAACTTCATTATATATTACTGGCGTCATTTCAGAAGATAATCGCTCTGATTTAGGCTATGAAATGCAAGTAAAATCTATTGAAATCATTGCAGAAGCTCATGATTACCCAATCACACCGAAAAACCATGGTACAGAATTCTTAATGGATCATCGTCACCTTTGGTTACGTTCAAAAAAACAACATGCAGTTATGAAAATAAGAAACGAAATTATTCGTGCAACATATGAATTCTTTAATAATACTGGGTTTACCAAAATAGATCCACCTATTTTAACAGCTAGTGCACCAGAAGGTACAAGTGAACTATTCCATACTAAATATTTTGATCAAGATGCTTTTTTATCTCAAAGTGGTCAACTCTATTTAGAAGCAGCTGCAATGGCTCATGGTAAAGTATTTTCATTTGGACCTACATTCCGTGCAGAAAAATCTAAAACACGCCGTCATTTAATTGAATTTTGGATGATAGAGGCTGAAAAAGCGTTTTGCGATCATAACGAAAGCCTAGAAATTCAAGAACAATATGTGACACATGTTGTTAAATCAGTACTAGAAAATTGCAAATTAGAATTAAATATTTTAGAACGTGACACTGAAAAGCTTGAAAAAGTTACCACGCCTTTCCCACGTATCACATATGATGATGCAGTTGAATTCTTGAAAGAACAAGGTTTTGATGATATCGAATGGGGAGAAGACTTTGGTGCGCCTCATGAAACTGCAATTGCAAATCATTACGATTTACCTGTATTTATTACAAATTATCCAACAAAAATCAAACCTTTCTATATGCAACCAAATCCAGATAATGAGGATACAGTGTTGTGTGCAGATTTAATAGCACCCGAAGGATATGGAGAAATAATCGGTGGTTCTGAACGTATCAATGACCTTGCATTATTAGAACAACGTATCGATGAATTTGAATTAGACCCTGAAAGTTATAGTTACTATTTAGATTTACGTCGTTATGGTAGTGTACCTCACAGTGGATTCGGTTTAGGTCTAGAAAGAACAGTCGCATGGCTATCAGGTGTAGAGCATGTTCGTGAAACTGCACCATTCCCTCGTTTATTAAATCGACTATATCCATAATATTATCAATACAAGAAACTACCTAAACTACGTCCAGTCTATTTTACGGCTGGACTTTTTTATAATATTTACACATGATAAGGAGGGGTGCTTTTGAATATCGATATGCTTAAAACTAGACCTGTTGTAATTCGCAAAGAATTACTAGATCATTATAATGAATTAGGTATCAATGAGCGTGAATTAGTTATCTTAATAAAATTAATTTACGCGTCGGAAACGACCAATAAACAACCATCCATTGAATCTTTACAAAAAGGCACATCACTAGATTCTAGAGAAATTACTGCTATTATACAAAATCTTATTCAACGTGATTTATTAGAGTTAAATGTTAACAAAGACGAAGAAGGTAAATTCACTGAATATATGAATCTCGATCAGTTCTATCATAAACTAAATGATATTATGCAACACGTTAAAAATAATAGTAACCAAAAACAAGTTGAACTTGAATTCAATAAACTTTTCCAACAGATTGAGCAAGCTTTTGGTAGACCATTATCACCGTATGAAATCGAAACATTAAACCAATGGTTAGACATAGATAAACACGACTTAAGTGTGATTCAAGCAGCATTGGATGAAGCGCAAAGTCAGAACAAAATGAGTTTTAAATACATTGATCGAATTTTATTAAATTGGAAAAAAAATAATGTAAAAACCATTGAGGATTCCAAAAAAATAAGTCAACAGTTTAACCAACCTAAAATGAAACACACTGTTAAAAAAGTGCCTAAATTTGATTGGCTAAATGAGGAGAATCAAGATGATAAGTAATAAAAAAGCTTTAGAAATGATCGATGTTATTGCTAATATGTTCCCAAACGCTGAATGTGAACTCGTACATGATAACCCATTTGAACTAACAATTGCGGTACTATTATCAGCACAAACTACAGATGTTTCTGTAAATAAACTCACTAGAGACCTTTTCAAAAAATACAAAACACCTGAAGACTATCTAAATGTAGATATATCAGAATTAGAAAATGATCTGCGTACCATTGGTTTATACAGAAATAAAGCTAAAAACATTCAAAAATTATGTGCGTCATTACTAAATAAATTCGACGGGGTGATTCCGCAAACACATGCCGAACTTGAAAGTCTAGCTGGAGTGGGGCGTAAAACAGCAAACGTAGTGATGAGTGTTGCTTTTAATGAGCCTTCACTTGCAGTAGATACTCATGTAGAACGTGTAGCTAAACGTTTAGGCATTTGTAGGTGGAAAGATAATGTTAGACAAGTAGAAGATAAATTGTGCAAAGTCGTACCTAGAGAACGTTGGAATAAAACACATCATCAACTTATTTTCTTCGGACGCTATCACTGTTTAGCACGTAGCCCTAAATGTGATATATGCCCCTTATTTAATGAATGTAGGGAAGGGCAAAAAAGATATAAAGCCAGTTTGAAAGAAGTGTGACACAATTGATTTCAAAAGAAGCGTTTAAACAATTAGAAGAACAAATAGATTTATTTTCTAAACAGAAGAAATTAAATTCTGCTGAAGCTAAGTTATTAATTGATAAATACTTTGATATGATTGAGACTTTTTTTAAACAAATCAATCACATTCATACGATTGATTTTGAACAATTAAGCGATTATCCAGTTGTACCAATGAATTTTAAAGAGCGTTATCAATATATGCTTGCCCGTAAATACCATTTTATGGGTTATAGTCAAATGAAGACAGTCAAATCAGAATTAATAAAAATGAATGCATCCTATCAAATACGTAGAAAAAACAAAGGTAAACCTTAAAGTCCCACTTCCCAACTTGTTGGGTTAGTGGGACTTATGCATGAGCAGAAGCTCAGGTAATCCTTAAAACCACTTCCCAACTTGTTGGGTTAGTGGTGCTTTATGCATGAGCAGAAGCTCGATACTTGATAGTCAGTTGCTCACTCATACAAAGCCATCATTCTTCAATTAGTTACGAAAACTCTATAAAATAAAGAAAACGCCAATTTCTATATATTTTCAATAGAAATTGGCGTTTATTTGTTAGTAAAGAATGATGATAATCAAGTGTTTATTAAACACTTAGTTACTTGCTCAAAAATTTATTTGGACATTATTGTGCTCTTGATAAACCAGTAGAATTATTTGCATTATTACCGTTTGAGCTAGCTGATGATGCATTATTGTTATTGTTGTTGTTATTGCTACCACCGCTATTATTATTATTACTACTACTACTACTGCTTCCACCTTGTCCTCGAGGCTTATTACTTGTTTTGTTGTCATCAGGATGTCCTGCAACAGAAAGGCTATCTTTACTATCACCATTTACTGAGTCAGGTTTACTAAAGTCCTTGCCGTCTCTTGGTGAGATATTACTCATTACATCCTCGAATAAATATTGTGGATATTCTTGTTCGTCATGACCAACAAATGAATTTACGCCGCCTTGTTTAACTTCTTTGAAGCCCATCCACACAGACATGCTGTATTTTGGCGTGAAACCATTCATCCATACATCTTTTGCAGCATCGTCAGGTAAACCATATTGTTGGTAAGTTTGATCACCATAAGTACCTGTACCAGTTTTTGCTGCAACATTTACACCAGATATACCGTGGCCATATGCAGAACCATAAGCTTCAAATGTACCTTTAAGTACTTCTGCTAGCATATAAGAAGTGGAATCTTTCATTGCTTTCTTACTTGTATGATCGTAATTAATTGTTTCCCCATCTTCTTTTTCTACTTTTTTAATAGAATGTGCATTATTATATTCGCCACCATTTGCAATTGATGCAAAAGCAGATGCTAATTGAGTAGGAGAGAATTCTGATGATGAACCACCTAATACTTCAGAAGGTCCAATATCTCCTTCATATTCCAAGCCTACTTTATTTGCGAAATCTTTTGGCGCGTCATTTCCAGCGTTCTCTTTTGAAGATTGCCATGCTTTTAATGCTGGAATGTTGAAACTTTGACGTAAAGCGTCATACAATTTAACCTCGCCGTGACCTTTAGTATCATAGTTTCTAAACGTAACACCATCAACTTGATATGCTTCTTCATCCTGAATTGCGTGGTTCGTAGCCCAATTCATATTTTCTATAGCAGGGCCATAAGCTAAGAATGGTTTTAATGATGAACCAGTAGGGTGTGCATCTGTAGCTAAGTTTCTATCAACAATATCTTTATAGTTTCTACCACCTGATATTGCCACTAATCCGCCAGATTCACTGTCTACGATAGAAGCACCAACTTGTTGGTCTTCGTTTTTATAGTAACCACCATTATCTACACGATCTTGAAGCGTTTGTTGTACGTCTTTGTCCATATTTGTGTAGATTTTAACACCACTGTTAAGAACTTCTCCTAAATCTTTACCTTTGAATGCTTTATTATTCATTAATTCAGATTTTACGAAGTTAACATAAGAATCGTATTCAGGATTTGAACTTTTATCACTAACTTGACGTTCTTCCGAATCACGTTTTACTAGATTATCTTCTAATGATGTATTTTGTGCTTCTTCTTTTTGCTTCTTAGTAATACGATTATGATATTCCATTAAGTATAAAACAGTATCTTTACGTGATTCTGCTTCTTTTGGATGATCATAAATATTATAAGTATTCGGAACTTGTGGTAAACCAGCAAGATAAGCCGATTCAGCTAAATTTAAATCTTTTAAATCTTTATCAAAATAATATTTAGCTGCAGCCTTCACACCATAAACACTGTCAGAATAGTAAATTTTATTTAAATACATCTCAAATATTTCATCTTTACTATATTCTTGTTCAAGTCTATATGATAGATAAGCTTCTTGTGCTTTACGGGCAATTGATTTTTGATCCGTTAAAAATGAACGTTTAACTACCTGTTGCGTCAATGTCGATGCACCTTGTGAACCAAATCCTCCCGTAAAGTTTTTAGCCACTGCACCAAACAAACGTTTATAGTCAAGTGCACCATGGTCATAGAAACGATTATCTTCTGTAGCCAAGACAGCTGCCTTCATGTTTTTAGGTACTTCATCTAAATCAACATGTTCGCGTCTTTGCCCATTATCAATCGTTTTAATCAAATCGCCATCTTTATCATATATTTTAGCAGGAATTGGATCTTGTAATTTTGATTCTGTAAATGCTGGTGCTTTCCAAGCATAATATGCAAATAACAAAATACCGATTAATGCTAGAACAATGAAGGCTATGATGAGAAATCCGATTATCTTAATAATCGTTCTTTTTATATTCCTATTCTTTTTTTCTCCGGACTTATCATTCTTTTTTGAATCAGAAGTCCTTTTTTTCTCCGTCATACGCGGTCCTCACTTTCATCTAATATCAACTTATCAACTGCTTTGAGGTAATTCAATCTTGGTTGATACTGATAAGGAATATAGTAACCATTTTTTCTAATTTCTTCAACCGTAATCGACTTTTTAATTTCTTTTTTGTACCGATGCCAATAATATTTAAATTTGCAATAAGGCAATAAATAAACTTCATCTAATAATTTAAAGCGAATTAATAAAAAAACAATACCTCCTTGATCATAACAAGCATCCATGTGTATCACTTGGTGCTCATGCATATTATTCAATGGAAATGAAGTTTTATTTTTAGTTTCTTTCGCTTCAAAATCTAAATAGTGCCCTTTATAAATACCATTGTAATCAGTAGTCGAAGGCGTTCGGAAATAAGCCTCATTAATTACCGCCTTACTTCTCATAGGATAATGAACGTTAACTATTTGAACGGGGGTGGGCTTTTTATGTATAACAGCTTGCCCAAGTTTCAAATAGTGCGTATTAGATAATTCAATATCGCTCTCAAGTGACATTCCTCTGCCACCATAATTTATTTTACTCTTATCATCCTTATAAGTTCGTCCGACTTGAGACTTATTTCCGTAAAATGGTTTCCCATTTGGATAATTCATTGTTTTTCACCACTTTAATTTGGTTTCAAAAACTTTTTCCATTATACATGAAAACAGTCATTTTTTCCAAACTATGAAATATAAAGCAATGTATCTGTACATACATCAATATTTATTTTAACGTGCTTTTCTCAATTAAACAATATTTCCCTATAAATAAGCCTATAATATGACATAAATGTAAGTTCGTTGTTTCTCAAATGACTATCAAATTCATTTGTGGTAAATTTAATATGTGGGAGGAAACTTCATGCAACAATTAATTACCCAACTCTTAAATGATGTACAAAAGATGCAAAATAGATACGAAACAGTCAAATCGAAAGATATAGATTATGACTTTTACAAAGATGTTGTTCCATTTACGAGTCACATAGATAATCTGTTAGAAACATTTAGCACCTTCGAACCTAAAATACTAAGATTATCCTATATGAATAAGAAAAAATTTGATTTACTTATTTCAAATATTGAATCACTGTCCGTTGAATGTCATTTTAAAAGAACTAGCCGAAAATTATTTACAGAAAAAGTCAAGGCAGTACAATACGATTTAAGTTATATACAAAGAAGTGATGCTAAATTATGATAAAGACAATTTATGTGACTGGCTACAAGTCATTTGAACTTAATATCTTTAAAGATGACGCACCTGAAGTTTCATATTTAAAA
>NZ_PPRL01000073.1:0-18222 GCF_002902235.1 Staphylococcus ureilyticus | reverse complement strand
AATTTATAGCACATAAATTAAAATCATTGATTGAAGAAGGACTTGAATGGGTATTAATACAAGGACAGATGGGTATAGAATTATGGACTGCTGAAGTAGTAATTGATTTAAAAGAAACGTATCCTGATCTTAAACTTGGTGTCGTTACACCATTTTATGGCCACACCGATAGATGGAATGAACAGAATCAAGCAAAATATAATCACATTGTACAGCATGCTGATTTTGTAGATAGTGTATTTCATACATCATATGTAGGACCACACCAATTTAAACAAACAGATCAATTTATGCTCGACCATACAGACCAATCATTACTAATATATGATGAAGAACAAGAAGCTAGTCCAAAATACTTTAAGCAAATGTTAGTTGATTTTATGGAAAAAACAAATTATACTTGTGACATTGTTTCGTTTGATGAATTAACAGAATTTATCAACGATTTGCAGTGGTCTCAAGAACAAAGTTTCGAATGAGGTGGAAAAAATATGTCAGATGTTTCATTAAAACTATCAGCTAAAGATATTTATGAAAAAGATTTTGAAAAAACTATGACACGTGGTTATAGAAGGGAAGAAGTGGATGCTTTCTTAGACGACATCATAGCAGATTATCAAAAGATGGCAGATTTAGATAATGAAGTTGTTAAACTTTCCGAAGAAAACAATAAACTAAAAAAAGAACTAGAAGAATTGAGATTGCGTGTGGCTACTTCAAGACCACAAGAAAACAAAAACTTTTCAGCAAATGGGAATGCTGCAAGCAATACTAATAATAATAACAACGTCGATATACTAAAAAGAATTTCAAACTTAGAAAAAGCAGTTTTTGGTAAATAATAAAACGAGCAATCATAACAAATACGATGTTCAAGTAGTTATAATTGCGTACATAAAGATAAGTTTTGTTTTTCTCAAAACTTATCTTATTTTTATTTGTTCTGATCTTTGAAAAGTGATATACTCTTAAAGATGGTGTTTTGGGTAATCGCTATAGCGATATAGAGGAAAGTCCATGCTCACACAATCTGAGATGATTGTAGTGTTCGTGCTTGATGAAACAATAAGTCAAGGCATTAAGTTGACGGCAACGAAATAACCTAAGTCTTTAGATACGGTTAAAATAGTTTGAAAGTGCCACAGTGACGTAGCTTTTATAGAAATATAAAAGGTGGAACGCGGTAAACCCCTCGAGTGAGCAATCCAAATTAGGTAGGAGCACTTATTTAACGGAATTCAACGTATAAATAAGGCATACTTTAAAAGTATGTAGACAGATGGTTACCACCAGCGTACGAGTGTAACTAGTACACGTTGGCAGTACAAAGGTACAAAACATGGCTTATAGAAACATCATTACTAGACCCCAAGCTCTCCCAATTAGGAGAGCTTTTTTAATGTTTAAAATTCACATAATGCCTTAATATAATCCAGAACAGAAGTAAGGTCATATCTATTTAAAATAACTTTTGATAAAATAAAATTAAATCCACTTAAAAAAGGAGCAAAACAATGTATCAATTATTAGCTGTGTGCCCAATGGGGTTAGAAGCAGTTGTTTCTAAGGAAATTCAAGAACTTGGTTATACAACAACAGTAGAAAACGGCAAAATCTTTTTCGAAGGTGATGAAGCAGCAATAGTTAAATGTAATTTATGGTTAAGAACTGCTGATAGAATAAAGATTGTTGTTGGCCAATTTAATGCAAAAACATTTGATGAATTATTTGAAAAGACAAAAGAACTCCCTTGGGAAACAATCATCGAAAAAGAAGGAAACTTTCCAGTACAAGGTCGTAGTGTAAAATCTACTTTGTATAGTGTGCCAGATTGCCAAGCAATCGTTAAAAAAGCAATTGTAGAGCGTTTAAAATCTGCTTATCAAGAAAAAGGGTGGCTAGATGAATCGGGAGCTAAATATCCAGTGGAAGTAGCTCTATTAAAGGATAAAGCACTACTGACAATAGATACTTCTGGATCAGGACTTAACAAACGTGGTTATAGACTAGCTCAAGGTGAAGCACCTATAAAGGAAACACTTGCTGCTAGTTTAATTAAATTAGCAAATTGGACAGGTGATACACCATTGATTGATCCATTTTGTGGTTCTGGCACGATTGCGATTGAGGCATGTTTAATTGCTCAAAATATTGCACCCGGTTTTAATCGAGATTTCGTTTCAGAAACATGGGATATTATGCCTGATAGATTATATGATGAATTGAGAGATGAAGCTGATCAACAAGCTAATTATGATAGACCTTTAGAGATATATGCATCAGATATTGACCCAGAAATGATAGAAATAGCACGTAGAAATGCTGAAGAGGTTGGCTTATCAGACATTATTAACTTTAAAGTTCAAGATGTTAACACTTTATCAATTGAGTCGGCAGCACCAGTTGCAATGATTGGCAATCCACCTTATGGTGAACGCATTGGCGATAGAGCAGAAGTGGAAGAAATGTATCGTTATATCGGCCAATTAATGCAGGAGCATCCTTACTTATCAACTTATATTTTAACAAGTAATAATGAATTTGAATTTTTAGTTAATCAAAAAGCAACCAAAAGAAGGAAGTTATTTAATGGTTATATCGAGTGTACTTACTATCAATACTGGGGGAATAAAAAACCTAAAAAATAGACTGCATGAGCAATCAGAAAGAGGTGTGACAAATGAATAACGAGTTTAAAAAAGGCATATTTTTTGCTTTTGGTGCATATATTTTATGGGGGATATTACCTATATATTGGGATTTAATAGAAGATATTGGTGCTTTTGAAATATTAGCTTTTAGAATTATACTTTCAATGATATTTATGTTAATAGTGGTAGTCGTCACTAACAATACAGCACCATTTAAACGTGATTTACAACAGCTCATAGCAAATCCTATACAACTCATTGCTATTATAGCTGCTGGTTATGTAATAACAATTAATTGGGGCACTTTTATATGGGCTGTTACGAACGGCCACGTATTGCAATCCAGTTTAGGCTACTACATTAACCCACTCGTAAGTATTCTATTAGCGTTAATTTTTCTTAAAGAGCGATTTAATAAATTAGAATGGATTGCCATTGGATTTGCAGTTATCGGTGTTTTGTATATGACTATAAGAGTCGGTGTATTCCCTAGTATTTCGTTACTACTAGCATGTTCATTTGGTATTTATGGTTTGATTAAAAAAATCGTACCGATTGATGCAATCAGTAGTATTACAATAGAATGCATTGTTACTGCACCAGCAGGCATTATATACCTATGGTACATATGGCAACAAGGTAGTTTAACGTTTGGCTATAATACCTCATCTTTCTGGTTAATCTTCTCAGGAGCTGTAACGGCAATTCCACTTATACTATTCTCAGCTGGCGCCCGTAGAATTCCGCTATCACTGACTGGTTTTATACAATATATCGGACCGACAATTATGTTTGTATTAGGTATTTTCTTATTCAAAGAACCTTTTAGCATCGATCAATTTATTACATTTATTTTTATTTGGATTGGCATTGTAATTTATAGTATTTCACAATATGTAAAAATTAAAAAGAATAATAACCCTGTCATTCACTAAATGATATTTTCAATTCCGTAAAGGTAACTTTATATAAGTTATCTTTACGATTTTTATTGTGTTTTGAAATTGCTCAAAACATGTTTACATATCAAATCGGTCATTTTATTATATTCAATGTCGCAAATATATCATTAGTATAAATTATGCTTTTGTAGTATTGTAAAATTAGATAAAAAGTGAACCAATCGAAAATTTATTATATACACTATTATTTTTAATCATATATTTTAATGGAGTGATTATATGACGAGAGTATTAATATTAGGGGCAAATGGAGCTATTTCTAAAGCAGCTATTAATTCTTTTTTAGAAAACACCTCATATACGCTGAGATTATTTTTAAGAGACGCGAACAGATTACCTGATTATGCATCAGATCGCATCCGTGTTCGTGAAGGAGATGCTACAAACTTCGAGGATGTTAACAGTGCAATGGAAGATGTAGATATTGTATTTGCTAGCCTTTCTGGTGAATTAGATAAAGAAGCAAGTACTATTGTTAAAGCTATGGAACAAAATCACGTTGATCGTTTAATATTTGTAGCGGCTCTTGGCATTTACAATGAGGTACCAGGTGAATTTGGTGAATGGGTAAATGAACAAATCCATAATCACTTACCTATTTATAAACAAGCAGCTGATATCATTGAAAGTTCAAACCTCGATTATACTATCTTAAGACCTGCATGGTTATCAGATATTAACGAAATTGATTATGAGATTACTCATAAAAATGAATTATTTAAGGGAACAGAAGTTTCCAGAAAAAGTGTTGCTGCTGTTGCAGTCCAAATTGCAAAAAACCCTGAGCTGTATTTAAAAGAGAACATTGGTATTAACAAACCTAATACTGATTTTAATAAGCCAAGATGGAAATAAAAATAAAATTAAAAAAATCGACTAAATTTTTAATGATTGCAAATACCACCAGTTAAGGTGGTATTTTTAATTTTAAACTAAGTCACATTCAAAAACTGGAAAATACTTTTTTGCATTTCTACTCATAAAACATTGCTAAATACAATTTAATTTTGCTAACTTACTTTAGACGCACATTAATTTGTTATACAATAGAAATTAATTACATATAAGTAATAAAGGGGATACATAACATGTCTAAAACGAAGCAACTCGATATACTATATAAATTAAAAAAAGAGGTTGAAAAATCAAACAATCATAGATTGATTCACATTATAAATCAAGTCATTAAAAAAATATTTTTAGAACAGTATACTGCTACTTTTGTCGGCCATTTTTCAGCAGGAAAATCCACACTTATCAATATGCTACTAGAAGAAAGCATACTACCAAGTTCACCAGTGCCCACAACCAGTAACACAGCAATTGTCTCTGTAGCAGATGAACCAGGTATTATAGCTAATTTGAACAACCAAAAATATACTTTATTAACAAACTACGATGAAGTTAAACAAATGAATCGTGAAAATATTGACGTTGAATCTGTAGAAATTAAATTTCCTTCTGAAAAATTTAATAAAGGGTTCACACTTCAAGATACACCAGGTGTTGATTCAAATGTATCAACACACCAATCTAGCACTGAAGAATTTATGTATACAAGTAATGTTTTATTTTACACAGTAGACTATAACCATGTTCAATCTGCAATGAATTTTCAATTTATGAAACAGCTGAACTATGCTGGTGTTCCAGTCGTTTTTGTTATCAACCAAATAGATAAACATCATGAATCAGAAATTCCATTCGACACATTTAAACGACGCGTTGAAAAATCGATTGCTGAATGGGAAATCAAATTAGATCAAATATTTTATGTTTCTAAATTTGAACATGAACACAACCAAATTCAAGCACTTTCAGATTATCTCATCGATAAAGATCAACATAGAGAATCAATGGCGGATTATGTGGAACGTACTGTGAATTTTATTACAGACGAACAACTATCTTTTATACAACATGAAATTCAAACGATTCTAAATGAGCTAGATATATTTGAAGAAGACTTTGACCAAGCATATTTAAACTTTCAACAACATCAACAAGTAAGTGAAGAAGCGAAATTACTTAATAACCCTGATCAATTGTATGATTTCTTAAAACAAAAGCGTAAAGCGATTCTCGACAATGCATATGTTATGACGCACGATACTAGAGAAAAAATAAGAACTTATTTAGAGAGCAAAACTAAAGACTTTAAAGTAGGCGGCATATTCAATAAAAAGAAAAAAACATTAGAAACGCAACAAATTAGACTTCAAGAATTACTTGAGCAATTACAAGAAAAAGTAAATCAAGAAATACGCCAACCTTTGAGAGAAGATATGTCATTTTTAACGCGATTTATTAACTCATCCGAAGTAAATGATGCGATTTTAAACCAACACTATCAAATGCCTCCAAATCTCATAGATGATTTGTATCAAATGCAAATATCTATTAGTAATCAATATGTTTTAACATTTTCAGATGACTTAATGAAATCTATTAAACAATTTATTATTAAAGAAACTGAACCATTATTTGAGAAAGCAATCAGCCATTCTCAAGCAAACGACATTGGCACAGAAGAAGTAGAAGATTACAATGATTATGTTAAATTTATGGAGTTGCGTAATCTAAGAGAATCACTTGAAACACAAAATTATAGACACTACTACATTCATATTGATGATTCACTAGATAAATTAATAGATAGAGAAGAAATCACATATCAAGCTAAACCAGAGCATTCAAAAGTTCAAAAACAGAATCGTTCTAATACCACTAAAAGAAAAACAACGGATACTTCAATTCAAGATATAAAAAATTCATTAAACTTGATAAAAGATATTCCATTATTCGAACAAACAAAACAAGATATCAACGATACACTGAAACGCCTAGATCATAAAATCATTAAAATAGGTGTTTTCGGGACGTTCAGTGCTGGAAAAAGTAGTTTAATCAACGCACTACTAGGCGATGCATACCTTGTTAGTTCACCAAATCCTACAACAGCAGCAATGACAGAACTGACATACGGTGAAGAAAGTCAAATTACACTTAAATCACCTGAGCAAATCTTAGAAGAGTTAAACCAATTATTTGAATTGGAAAATAAAACTTTTGATTCAATAGAGGCATTTTTAAATCAAAACACAGAAAAACTAACAGCATCTTTAGAAAAAAACAAATTAGCATTTATCAATGCGATTGAGAAACATTATGCGATGTATCAAGAAATGCTAGAACAAGGTTTAACACATACCATTGCACGGGATGAAATAAAAAAATGGAGTGCAGAAGACGAATATGCAACCTTTGTAAATACAGTTCATTTGAAATTACCTATCTATTGGTTGAAAGATAAAGTTATCGTAGATTCACTTGGGTTACATTCCAATAATCAACGTCATACAAATGAAACAGAAAAGATTTTAACTTCTTCAGATTTAATACTTTATGTAAGTTATTTTAATCATTCATTCACAGATAATGACAAACGCTTTATAGAACATATGAAAGAAATGAACCAATTAAGTGAAAATCAAGCATTTAAAATGGTCATAAATGCTACTGATTTAGCTGAAACTGAAGAAGACTTAAATGCAGTCATAAACTATGTAAGTGATGCACTTAACCAAGTAAATATGAATTCGGACATTTTTGCAGTTTCGAGTCGAGAAGCTTTAAAAACAGGAGACTTAGGAATTGATAAACTAAAAAATAGTATAAACTATTTTACTCAAGTTGAGTCTAAAGATATATTGCAACAACAAATGACGAAACAATTAACAAATATTTCAGAAGCATTTGACCAAATGATAGAAGACGCACAGCATAATCAATCTAAAATTAAGCAACGTAAAAACAAACTCGAGCAATATCATAATCAAATATTACTGAATAATAATATATTACAAATTGCCGTGCAGCGTGCTTCAAATGAAGTTGAAGATCAAATTTATCACCTTAATGAACGTTTGAAAATTCAGTTGTTAGATGAAGTTAAATCAATTTATAATGGGCAAATGACACAGAGCAACAACTTTAACGAAGCAAAACGCCATTCTACAAAGCAATACTTAGATCAAATTCATCAAAGATTGTATTTAGAACAATCCTTACTAGTGGAACGTGTTAAAAAGTATTTCATTCAACAAATACATGAAGAAATTGCACCTTTAAAACAAAAATTAGAGCAATTACACATTTTCATTGAACCTGAATTTAATAAGAGTAATATAGAACTAGACGATCCTTATTTAAAAATTGATTTAAGTCAAATGCTTTCCGCTTTGCCTAAATCATTAACGAAAAAAAACATCTTGCAGCCAAAAATGCAAAATGAAGTTCAAACCACAATAACTCAAAATACGCTCGTACAACTTAAACCTTGTATAGCTGAATTAAGAAAAGCATTAATTGAAATTGTGAATAATTTGAATAATGATGCAGAAATAAAATTCAATCAGTATGAAAAAGATATACACACACAAATTAAACAACTCTTAGCATTTGAAATGGATCATTCTTTAATAAAACAACTCCAAGAAACAAATAGCGAATTAAAAGCTCAGTTGTTAATTTAGAAAGAGGTACTTACGATGTCCAAAAAGATATTATTAATAGACGGTATGGCTCTGCTGTTTCGACATTTTTACGCAACTAGCCTACACAAACAATTCATGAGAAATTCATCAGGTATTCCTACAAACGGTGTTCAAGGGTTTGTTCGTCATGTATTTACTGCGATAAACGAAATACAACCTTCACATGTGGCTGTGTGTTGGGATATGGGTAAATCTACATTTCGAAATGAAATGTTTGACGGATATAAACAAAATCGACCCGCACCACCAGAAGAATTGATACCACAATTTGATTATGTTAAAGAAATATCAAACCAATTTGGATTTGTAAATATTGGTGTCCAAAATTATGAAGCAGATGATGTAATAGGCACTTTGGCACATCAATATTCACAACAAAATCAAATTTTTGTAATCACTGGTGACAAAGATATTCTGCAATGTATTAATCCTAATGTTGAAATTTGGTTAACTAAAAAAGGATTTAACTTATACAACCGCTATACATTAGACAGATTTCAAAACGAATATGGATTAAATCCGCTACAATTAATAGATGTTAAAGCATTTATGGGAGATAGCGCTGATGGTTATCCTGGTGTTAAAGGGATTGGTGAAAAAACTGCTATAAAACTTATTCAAAATCATGGTTCTGTTGAAGCAGTGATTGACGCTTTAAACGAATTGACACCTGGGCAAAGACATAAAATAGAAGATAATTTATACAATTTGAAACTTTCTAAATCACTAGCTAAAATTCATACAGAAGTACCTATTAATACTTCTGATTTATTAAACGACATGAAGTTTGGGACAGATTTAGCTGAAATACTAAATATTTGTAAAGAACATGAACTCTATGTATCAGGAAAATACTTAGCTACACATTTTAGTTAAATAAAAAATAAAGGGCTCATACGTATTCAAATAAATACGTACGAGTCCTTTATAATTATTGTCTAATGCTTTTCATCGTACATGTTTAACGAGATAAAAATGATATCCTTCTATCCTGTAGTCACACTCATATATTTTAAAATAAAGGTTTAAATTCAAAAAATGTGTTTAGAATCATCTATTAAAAGTTTCTCACTATAGAAAGGGATTATTTCTGATTTTCGTCATAATAAGTTTTCAAATATCCTACTGACTTTGAATTGTTAAGATACTGTTTTGATTTAACGCTTTTTTGCTCTTGTTTTAGTAATTTTATATAAGGCATTTTTGGCATGATGATTTGCTTCTTTATTTTGATTCCTTGGAACCCATTTAACAAACAATAAATCAAAATATGACTCTAATGATTTTATTTTGAGCAAGTAATTTATAAACTGCTTATTTTTTACTTGTCCTTTGTTCATACTATCTTCTATTAATTTCGAATCAGTGTATACGAGTGCTGTAGTAATCCCGTGGTGTTTTGCACATTCCAATGCAAATACGAAAGCTGCCCATTCTGCACTATGATTGTCTAAGATTCCTAAATCACAGTCATAATGCAATCGTTCTTGCTCAGTAATGATAACGATAGAACATGCGCTTTGACCAGGATTGCCTGCTGTAGCAGCATCAAAATATATTTTCGCCATAAATTCACCTTCAAATTTAATAAGTTAATTTTATATTATCAAAAGAACATAAATAAGTATAATCATGTAGATGCATTTTTCTTGGAAAAATACATCAATGTAACGTAAGCTATTACCGTCAATAAAAAAGCACAACATTAATTTAATAAAGGATGATCTAATTGAAAAATATGTTTATTATACATGGCTATCAAGCTAGTACAAAAAGCCATTGGTTTCAATGGTTAGCCTCACAAATAGAGGCATATGGTTATAATGTTGAAATTATACACTTACCAAATTCTGATCATCCTGAACTTGATTCATGGTGTCAAGCAATAGATGATATTATTCAAAGTAAATTGAATTCAGAAACTATTATCGTTGCACATAGTTTGGGAGTCATATCAATATTACATTATTTAACTTCTGTTAAGCCTCATTCAAAAATAAAAGGCCTTTTTCTAGTTTCAGGTTTTAACGAAAAGTTATCGAACATACCCGAATTAAATCAATATATAGATAACACACGTATAAAACTCGATAAATTATGTGCGCAACACATTATTACAATTGGTGCTTTAAATGATCCAGTAGTGAATATAGACGCGACGGATAGATTATCAAAACAATTAAATGTCAAAACACATTATATAAATCATAACGGCCACTTTTTAGAAACTGAAGGGTATCACACATTCAAGTTCTTAAAAGAAAAGATAATTGAAATATTATAATTATATTAAATCACCAGAAATAAATAAGCCCGTAAATGAACTTATCTGTTAATCATTTACGGGCTTTTCGTCAGTTATATTAAAACATGTCCTTAATAACCTTCATCTAATTTTTGTATTTTGCCTTTTCGGTACATTGATTTTGCCCAATAACCAAAAGGAACATTAAAGATAGTAGAAACAATTTTTAATAAATACGTTGTAATAAAGATTTCAAATACCGCTTCATTTGGCATTGCACCTAAAAAAGCAATGATGACAAATAACGCCGTATCCACGATATTACTTAAAATAGTACTACCATATGCTCTTATAATAAATGTTCTATCTGAACTAAACACTTTTTTGATTAATGAGAAAAGTAAAACATCTAAATGTTGTCCAATAATGTATGCTATAACAGAACCTAAAGCAATCCTTGGAACAATATTAAAAATAGATTCTAATGCTTTTTGTGTATTGTCTACCGGGGAAGGTGTAAAATGAAGTGAAAATTGCATCACGATAATCATCACCAACGTCGAACAAAAACCTAACCAAACTGCACGTTTAGCTATTTTGCGTCCATAAATATCATTTAAAATATCAGTTGCTAAATAAATAGATGCAAACATAACATTTCCCAGGGTTGCTGAAATAGTAAAAATATCGATTGTTTTAATAACTTGGATATTAGCTATAATGGTGCCAATAGCAATCCATGCAATCAAACCATGTTTACCAAACAAACGATACATAGTAACTAATAATATGAATGTTACTAAAAAAGTAATAACGCCAAATATTTCATTAAACAATTTTATTCCTCCTAAATTTTGATAATGCGGGTGTTTAGAAACCGCAAAATAAACAACTACATTATTTTACTAGAAAATATTAAAAAAGCAAGTTCAAATTTCAATTGATTTTTAAATATTTATACTAATGTTATATTTCATATTAATGATTAAACAATCGTTGTCACAAATGATATAATATCAACAAGTCTCAAATCTTATCATAAATTAACTAGTTGGGTACTTATAATTCATTTTTAGAAGTACAGGAGCGTGAAACGTATTCTAACCTATTCTGAAAAAGAGGCAATTGATGCCATAGACCAATTAATGAACACATATTGTAAAGCGTGTTTATTGAAACGTCATATAAAAAAGACAAACGGCAAAACACAAGCACATCATTTTTGTATCAATGAATGTTCTGTCGGAAAACAAATTAAGCAAATTGGCAATGAATTACAATAAAAAGGAGCATACGATTATGGAAATAATAAATATAGCTACGACACCAAATCCAAATACGATGAAAATTGATTTAAACATAGATAGTGGGGATAACAAACCTAACACTTATACAAAAGTTAAAGAAGGACAACCTGACTTCATCAATGCAGTACTAGATGTAGAAGGTGTTAAATCTATATTTCAAGCAATGAATTTTATTTCTGTAGATAAAAATTCAGAAGTAGATTGGGATACACTTTTACCAAACATCACAAAAGCTCTAGAAGAAATATAAACATAAGGAGGGTGCCTTAATGGAAATAGTACGTGTTGAACCTACACCAAGTCCAAATACAATGAAAATTGTACTAAGTGAAAAAAGAGAAGATAACCAGTCTAATACTTATTCATCAGTCGCAGAAGGGCAACCTGATTTTATCAATGATGTTTTAGCAATTGATGGTGTTAAATCTATATTTCATGTAATGGATTTTTTGGCTGTAGATAAAAAACCAAAATTTGATTGGGAAGATGTTTTACCAAAAGTAACAGCAACACTCAATGATGAACAAGAAATAACTTCCGAAGCACAACCAGATGAACATTTTGGTGAAGTAAAAGCAGAGGTTTTGACATTCAAAGGTATTCCTTATCAAATTAAACTAACGACAAGTTCAGAAGAACAACGTAAACAATTACCTGAAATATATGTTGATAGTATGTTAGCTGCACAGAAAGATGATGATAATGTAGTGTTCCAACGTAAATGGGAAGATTTTGGTATACGCTATGGCGAACTCTCAGAGGTAATGGAAGACGTCGTTGAAGAAATTACGGCACTCTATCCTAAAGATCAATTGCAAAAACGCGTTGAAGAAGCTTTAGCATCCAACGTTACAATTCCTGAAACTAAATACCGACATGTAACATTGGAAGCATATCAAGCAACTGAAAGTTGGAAAGAACGATTAAGAATGCTAAAATCATTCCCAACGCCTACAATTGAAGATTTGCCGTTGCTCGGTGAGGTCGTGAGTGATGAACAGAAAACACCATTAAGACGTGAAGCAATTATACTCCTTGGAATGATTGAAGATGAAATCGTACTCCCATACCTCTATAAAGGCTTAAACGATAAAAGCCCTGCAGTAAGAAGAACTGCTGGTGATTGTTTAAGCGATTTAGGTTTCAAACAAGCATTACCAGAAATGGAAAAAGCATTAGACGATCCACATAAAATAGTCAGATGGAGAGCAGCAATGTTTATTTTTGATGAAGGTGGGCCAGAGCAGTTAAATTCACTTCGTGAACATGCTGACGATTCAGCCTATGAAGTGAAGCTGCAAATCGAAATGGCTATAACAAGAATTGAAAATGGCGATGAGGCATTAGGTTCCGTTTGGAAGCAAATTGCAAATCGAAATAATAGCTAAAGAAACTATCATTAAATGAAATAGGAGTGTTATAAATGAATGCTTATGAAGCATATATGAATGAACTCGCAACACAAATGCGCAGCGAACTCACAAATCACGACTTTAACAGTTTAGAAACTGCTGTTGATGTTGATAACTTTATGAATAATGTATCTGAAGATGAAACAACTTTTGTTGTGATTAATTCAACTTGTGGTTGTGCTGCTGGATTGGCAAGACCTGCTGCAGTTACTGTTGCAGAACAAAATGAAAAAAAACCAACAAATAAAGTGACTGTTTTTGCCGGTCAAGATAAAGAAGCAACCGAAGAAATGCGCGCTTTTATTCAACAAGTACCGTCCAGTCCATCGTATGCCTTGTTTAAAGGAAAAGAATTAAAACATTTTATGCCAAGAGAACATATAGAAGGTAGAGATATACAAGATATTTGTATGGATATTAAAGACATATTTGATGATTATTGTGATTAATCAATAAGACCAAGGCTGAGATATAAATAAGTGTCTCAGCCTTAAATTGCTTTAATAACAAGTACAACATCCTTAATACTTATCATGCATTAATTTAATGAGCATATTTTTACTGTTTTTTGAGTAGTTTCTAGGTCATCCTTTTATTGATTATAACTATTTAAAAAGTTTATAATACTTCTAATTATTTATCATAATCATTAGAACAACCAGCCAATATTATTTAGGCATAAACTGAATACATATTTTATTCTCAAATTCCACTCATATTTTCACTTTACTAGTGGTTATTTCTTTAAATTATTGGTATTTTAAAATATGATTAACTATAAATAACTTTACTGTTGAAAGGAGTGTGTTCGTCATGCTAAATACATTTGATCAATCCTATCATGATCTTTGTAACGAAATATTAGAAATAGGAAAGCAAAAAGAAGACCGTACAAATACAGGTACTATTTCAAAATTCGGACATCAATTAAGGTTTGATTTGTCAAAAGGATTTCCATTGCTAACTACCAAAAAAGTATCATTTAAATTGATTGCAACTGAATTACTATGGTTTATCAAAGGCGATACAAATATTAAATATTTACTCCAATATAATAATAATATATGGAATGAATGGGCGTTTGAAAATTATATTAACTCAGTTGATTATAAAGGTCCAGACATGACAAACTTTGGTCATAGAGCCCAAACGGATGAGGCATTTAATAAAAAATATAAAGCGGAAATGCGTAAATTTAAAGCGCTAATTTTAAATGATGAATCTTTTGCTAAAAAATATGGTGATTTAGGAAATGTTTATGGCAAACAATGGCGTGATTGGGAAGATAAAAATGGCAATCATTTTGATCAGTTAAAAACTGTTATCGAACAAATTAAACATCATCCGAATTCAAGACGCCATATTGTCTCAGCTTGGAATCCAACTGAAATCGATACTATGGCATTACCACCTTGTCACACAATGTTTCAGTTTTATGTCCAAGATGGTAAATTAAGTTGCCAATTATACCAAAGAAGTGCAGATATCTTTTTAGGTGTACCATTTAACATTGCTAGTTACAGTTTGCTGACACATTTAATTGCTAAAGAATGTGGTTTAGAGGTGGGTGAATTTATACACACATTCGGCGATGCTCATATTTATACAAATCATATGGAAGCTATTGAAACACAGTTGTCTCGTACAAGCTATGCGCCACCACAACTTAAAATAAATTCAGATAACTCTATTTTCGACATTAACTATGAAGATTTAGAAATAGTAAATTATGAATCACATCCAGCAATTAAAGCACCAATAGCTGTATAAAATTTTAAAAAACGATTAGTATTAATAATAATTTAATATATTTACTGATAATATTATATTACTATTAGGAGGGAAATTATGACACTTTCTATACTTGTTGCTCACGATCAGCAACGTGTTATTGGGGTAAATAATCAACTACCATGGCATTTACCAAATGATTTAAAGCATGTAAAAAAACTATCCACTGGCAATACACTTGTTATGGGCCGTGCAACATTTGATTCTATAGGAAAGCCGCTTCCTAATAGAAAAAACGTAGTATTAACAAGAAATAAATCATTCGCACATGACGGTGTAGATGTTATCCATTCAATTGACGAAATATATAATTTACCAGGCCATGTGTTCATTTTTGGTGGACAAACATTATTTGAAGAAATGATTGATAAAGTCGATGATATGTATATTACAGTAATTGAAGATAAATATAATGGAGATACATTCTTTCCACCTTATACATTTGAAGAATGGGAAGTAGAATCTTCTATTCCGGGAACATTAGATGAAAAAAATACGATTCCACATACATTTCTACATTTAGTTCGTAAAGATACAACATAGGAGGAAAGAATAATGAAAATGAAAATTGTAACTGATTCAACATCAGATTTATCTCATGCTTATTTAAAAGATAATGATATACATGTCATCCCACTTAATTTAACTATTGATGGTAAGTCGTATGTAGATCAAGTAGACATTTCCTCTGAAGCATATATAAAAAAATTAGAAGAAAATGCTGATGTAAAAACGAGTCAACCAGCTATCGGTAATTTTATTGAGTTATATGATGAATTAGGCAAAGATGGTTCTGAAATCATTAGTATCCACATGACATCAGGGCTTAGCGGTACTTATCAAACCGCACTTCAAGCAAGTCAAATGACAGATAGTACGGTAACTGTCATAGATTCAAAATCTATTTCATTTGGACTAGGATATCAAGTCCAACATGTTGTAGATTGGAATAACCAAGGTTTTTCATCAGAAGAAATTGTTTCAAAAATAACTGACTTACAAAGTAATATAAAATTATATGTTGTTATTGGCCAATTAAATCAATTAATCAAAGGTGGTAGAATCAGTAAAACGAAAGGATTAATTGGTAATATGATGAAAATCAAGCCAATTGGTACGCTTGACGATGGTAAAATTGAACTCATTCATAATTCTCGTACTCAAAATGGTAGTATTCAATTTCTAAAAAAAGAAATCAGTACGTTTTTAGGCGATAAAAAAATTAAGTCTATCGGTATCGCACACGCTAATATTTTAGAATTTGTGGATAAAATTAAAAAGCATTTTACCGAAGAATTTAATATCACTGAATATGATACAAATGTTACAACACCTATAATATCAACACATACTGGAGAAGGCGCAATAGGTCTAGTTGTTTTAAAATCATAAACTAATTTATAATAAATTAAGGTTCGTTTTAATTATTCTTTCATTTGTTAAATTTTCAAAACAATTTAATAGCTTATCACTGAAAATAATGATAACTTAATGACAAGATAATAAAAAAGGAGGTATACCATGGCATATGCGACATTAGCTGGGGGTTGTTTCTGGTGTTTGGTAAAACCGTTCACCTCTTATCCGGGCATTGAAAATGTTGTTTCTGGCTATAGTGGTGGACATGTTGAAAACCCTTCTTATGAAGATGTTAGTCATGGACAAACCGGCCATGTAGAAGCAGTACAAATCACATATAACTCTGAAATTACTTCCTTCGAGAACATTTTAGATGTTTATTTTAAAACATTTGATCCAACTGATAATGGCGGTCAATTTTTTGATAGAGGCGAACATTATCAACCAGCTATTTTTTATCATAATGAAGCACAAAAAAAAGCTGCAGAAGCAAAAATTCAAGAGTTAAATGAGCAGGCAATATTTAATAAACCCGTAATTACACCCATAAAACCATACAAAAACTTTTATCCTGCTGAATCCTATCATCAAGATTACTATAAAAAGAATCCATTGCATTATGAGCAATATCAACGTGGTTCTGGCAGAAAAAGTTTTATAGAAAAACATTGGGGGAAACAATATGATTAAGAAAAATAAAAATGATTTAACAGAAATGGAATACTTGGTAACTCAAGAAGATGGAACAGAGCCTCCTTTCCAAAATGAATATTGGAATCATTTTGAAAAAGGGGTTTATGTTGATAAAATTTCCGGTAAACCTTTATTTACCTCAGAAGAAAAATTTGAATCAGACTGTGGTTGGCCTAGTTTCTCAAAAGCTTTAGATGATGATGAAATCATAGAGCTCGTTGACAAAACATTTGGTATGGTGCGCACAGAAGTACGCTCTGAAGATGCGAACAGCCATTTAGGACATGTTTTCAATGATGGTCCAACTGAAAGTGGCGGTTTAAGATATTGTATTAACTCAGCTGCCGTGCAATTTATACCATTTGAAAAACTGGAAGAATTAGGTTACGGAGATTTAATACCACATTTTGAAAAATAAGGAGCGAACAAGACATGTTTAAAAAATTATTTGGTAAAGGTAAAGAAGTCGACAAAGAAACGAGTGTATACGCACCTATTACTGGAGAATATGTGAAAATAGAAGATATCCCAGATCCAGTGTTTGCGCAAAAAATGATGGGAGAAGGATTTGGAGTAAATCCAACTGATGGTGAAGTTGTTTCTCCAATCAATGGTAAAGTAGATAATATCTTCCCAACAAAACATGCAATTGGTTTACAAGCTGATAATGAGCTTGAACTACTTGTTCATATTGGTTTAGATACAGTACAACTTGACGGAGAAGGTTTCGAAGTATTAGTCGAAAGTGGCGATACTGTTAGTGTGGGAGACCCATTATTACGTTTTGATTTAGATTATATAAAAGAAAATGCTAAATCAGTTATTTCTCCAATAATTGTTACAAACACAGATAACACGTCATCTGTGGCAATTGCCAACGATATAACATCAGTAACTAAAGGTGAAACTAAAATTATTGATGTGACAATGAACTAATGAAAGATCATTCATTTTATCAATTTGCATTAACAGCACGTGGTCGAAAAGACGAAAAAGGCGAATTAGCTGAAGAAATTTTTGATGATTTGTCTTTTCCACGACAGGAAAAAGATTTTCATGCTCTATCAGATTACATTGAAATGCAAGGAAGTTATACCGTTTCAATGTCTGTTTTTGATAGTTTATATGATGAATATACTGAATGGTTAAAATTTTAGTCTTAGTTTATATTTGAGAGAATATAGTAAAGTATATTAAAATAATAAAGTATCATAGAGAGCTGGGATTAATCTTTAATGATTCAATC
>NZ_PPRL01000072.1 GCF_002902235.1 Staphylococcus ureilyticus | reverse complement strand
ATATTAGGTATTGGTTTATTGCTTGTGTTGATGCAAGGAGATCTAGGCGGAACGTTACTAACAGTAGCTATTATTGGTTGTATATTAATATACTCAGATATAAAAAATAAAATTAAATTTCAAATTATGGGAATTACACTCGTGCCATTAGTTATTTATGGAATTTATACACTGATTTTTGATTCTAAAAATTTATATAGACTAAAAAGGATAAAAGTGATGTTAGATCCGTTTAAATATGAAGATAATGATGGTTATCAATTAACGAGTGCCTTAACCTCGATTGGCAATGGTGGACTGACGGGTAAAGGTTTAGGCAATGGGATAGCCAAGTTAGGGTATTTACCATAACCGCACACTGATTTCATATTTACTGTTATTTCAGAAGAGTTAGGACTACTTGGCGTACTATTCACACTTACAATTTATGGTTATCTCTTAGTAAAAGGGCTTATTTATGCGAATAAAACAAATAATCAGTTTTATAAATTGATATGTGTTGGCGTGGTTAGTTACATATTTATGCAAGTTTTTATTAATTTAGCTGGTGTGTCTGGTATTATTCCATTAACTGGTGTGACTTTGCCGTTATTGAGTTATGGTGGTTCTTCCATGTTGAGTATCAGCATAGCGTTTGGTGCACTCTTAGCAGTGGCTAGAAGAATTAACAACGAAAGAAAGGATACTGTAAAATGAAGCATATTTTAAAAATTACATCGCCAGTTATTTTGCTTATTGCTATATTGATTAGTATTGCAATAGGTATAGCAAAACCCGTAGACCAAACTGTATATAATATGTTACATACATATTTAAACACAGATATTATAAAACGATATCTCTATTTTGTTTCAGTTATTTTTGACCCTAAAATTTGTTTGATTTTAACAATATGTGTTTTAGTTGGTTTGTTTTTCTATCATAAATTTAAATTTTTGTGGTATGGCTTTTGGTGCTTTTCAGTATTTTTAATAGGTACGTTTATGAAGTATGTCATTCAACGACCGAGACCAACCGCATATTTTGAAGGTTATAGTTTTCCCAGTATGCATGTTTTAAGTGTGTGCATATTGGTAAGTCTAATATTATTAATAAAAAGGAATAAAATATTATATTGTATAGCAATTATTTTAGTAGCTTCAATCATAATTTCCCGTATTTACGTGGGCGCCCATTATTTTACTGATACTATGGGGAGTTTATTAGTCATTTCAGTTATGATTCAATCACTTAATTACAATAGTCATGTAAGCGGAAAACTAGATAAAATCGAATAATTTGCTAAGCTAAATGCTAATCTATAAATTAATTTTTGATTAATACATGTGATGATGGAGGAGGGGTATTTAATTGAATTATGAAAAATATTTAAATAGGTCAATCGAGCTTGCCGAGGAAGCGTTAAATTATGGTAATGAACCTTTTGGCTCACTATTAGTGGATGTTGAAGGTAATGTTTTATTTGAAGATTATAATAGAATCAGTAGCGGAGATGCGACTGAACACCCTGAAATTGCGATTGCAAAATGGGCAGCAACTCATCTTACGCTTGAAGAAAGAAAGCATACAATTGTTTTTACATCAGGAGAGCATTGCCCGATGTGTGCGACTGCACATGCACTCGTTGGTTTAGATAAAATTGTATATGTGAGTTCCTCAAAACAATTGAGTCAATGGTTGGAAGCTATCAATGTTGCGCCGGCACCTTTTAAAAATTTACCTATTGAAAGCGTAATTAGAGATGCGAATGTTGAAGGACCTTTCGAAGCCTTGTCGCCTAAAATTGAATCACTACATCTTCGGTATCATCAACAATAAATGAAAATATGAATCCTCTCTGGCAGTTAATAGCTGAAGGGGGTTCATATTTTTTTGCATAAATAAATGTTTTTCTTTTCCATTATAATTATCACTAAGGCATTTAAAATTATAGATGGATGTAAAGTGTTGGTTTGCGTTGTATTGTATGTAATTTTTATCATTGTTTTTCGTTAAATGTCTATAAAATAAAATAGCTTTAATGACTGTGATAAAAGCTTTTGGCATGTTTAAGAATATGCAAAATGGGAAAATTATGCGTAATATCGTAATAACACAACTAAGGTGTTAGTGATAAGGGGGACATTCTGATGAGCACGTTAATTTTTCTATTAATTATAGCTGTAATCATTATAATTTATTTACTAGTGAAACAACGTTTTGCTAAAGATTTTAAAGATCAAAAGCATAAACGTTATAGAGAGAAACGAGTGATTGATTTTATTCATAGTGCGTATAAAATTGAAAATATTGAAGCAATTCACCGGAAAAATGATCATTTAGAGCTGATTTATCATCGTAAAACGTTAGATGTAAAAAATGAACAAGTTATTTTTGTCGACGAAGCAAATCAGGAAGATGTCGAGACGAACTTCACCCTAAAAGAAGAGGATGAAAGAGAAGATTTATTTGATAAAATTTTAGAGAACACCTATTTTTATATGACAAAAGAACGTTTCGATCAGTTAATGATTCAGTCTAAAGCGTAATAATTAATATGAACTTGTGAATGATGATGAAGGACATTTTAAGAGGAGGTCTTTCTTATGAAACCAGTAGTTAAAGCTTATAAGAATGATAGTGAATTAGAAGTAAATGTTGCAGCATTACAGGATAAAGGTATCGGTAATCAGGACATTTATGTATTATCATTGGATAAATCTCGAACTGATAAAATTGTAGAAGATACGAGTATTTTAGGAATAGATATAAAAAAAGAAAATGATTCTGAAAGAGATGCATTGAAAAGAAAATTGATTGGGCTAGGCGTAGATGAAGGTGAAATCGCATCTTTTAAAAGTGATATGGATGACGGCAAAGTGTATTTAATTGTTACTGATTCAAGAGTTAGAGGACTATTGTAAAATTTTGAAGGAGAAAGACATTGCTTTATGGCTGTAAGCAAACAAAAATGCAATGCAGCTCATGTTTTGAAAAACTTAAATGCTGAGATTTATCAATAATATCGATAGTCTAAACATTGTATTGTTATTTACGCATGTTTATAAGGTACGACGTTTTGGTTTGCTATCGTCCGTAAGTTTAAATGATAGTAGTAATCCAATAGCTGATATAACTGTAGCAACGATAAATGTTACGTTAACACCGTGAATAATACCGGTAATACCATCTTGAGGTATTGCTGAAACTGACATTAAAGTAATAAAGACTGCAGTACCAATAGCACCAGCCATTTGTCTGAAAGTGTTATTCATGGCAGTACCATGTGCGATTAGCTCATTTGGCAGTTGGTTTATTGCTAATGTCGTCATCGGCATCATAACCATAGCAATTGAAACCATTCTCAATGCATTTGAAGTAGCGAGATACGTAAATGTTGTATGCTCTGTTAACATTGTAAATGGTAATGTTGAAACAACTAGTACGAATAAACCGATTCGAGCGAGCCATTTACCTCCAAATTTATCGAATAAGTAACCAGTTATTGGGTTCATCATACCCATAATAATTGCACCTGGTAGTAATACTAAACCAGATTTTAAGGCTGAGTATTGTAGCATATTTTGCATATAAAGTGGCAAGATGATATTTGTTGCAATCAGCACACCAAATACAAACATACTTAGTATCGTACCTAACGTATAAATTCCGTAATTAAATACTCTAAACTCAAGCATAGGTTCTTTTAAATTTAATTGACGGCGAATAAATATAACGAGTGAAACGATACCAACGATGAGTGGTGCAATAAATTGAACACTAGTCCAACCTGCCTCACCAACAGAACTGAAACTATATAGTAAGCCACCAAATCCGAGTGTAGATAAGATAACTGAAGCAATATCTAGTTTTGGATGTGTTGTTTCTGTAACGTTCTTCAATAGGAATATAGAAGCAATAATAATAATAATCGCGATAGGGAATACAACATAGAAGACACTTCTCCATGTGAGGTGTTCGACTAAGATACCTGATAAAGTAGGTCCAATAGCTGGAGCAAATGCGATAACAAGTCCAAATAGACCCATTGCTGTACCGCGTTTTTCTTTAGGGAAAGTTAAAAATAGTATTGTTTGCATTAGTGGCATCATGATACCTGCGCCTGCTGCTTGTAGGACACGTCCGATTAATAGCATTGAAAAGTCAATACCAACTGCACATAACAACGTACCGACTGCAAAAATACTCATTGCAGTTAAGAATAACTGCCTCGATGTAAAGCGTTCAATTAAAAATGCAGTTACAGGAATCATAATTCCGTTTACTAACATAAATATAGATTGTAACCATTGTACTGTACTTTCTGAGACCTGGAGATCTTTCATTATTGGTGGTAATGCCGTTCCAAGTAAAGTTTGGTTTAAAATTGTTATAAAAGCCCCTGATAATAGTACGATAAACAGAGGTATTCTTTTTTCAACATGGAAGTTTCCAGTTTCTGTCAATATACTCACTTCTTTCTTAACAAATTACACATCTAATTATTATAGCACTCGAATCGTCGTAAATCTAAAAGTTGAACTTATTTTTTCAAATTTATCTGTGATAAGTTTGAAATATTGTCATGAAAGGGATTTCTTAAGTTGAGTATATATTAATTCCACTCTGTTATACATCAAAAGTTGTATAAAAATATAAATGAGGGTGAGACATGATTGACGTCTCATACCCTCGATTTTATTAAAAGTAACTGTATTTAGTTAAAAATGATTATCTATTATTTAAATGGTTTGGTTTCATTTTTAAAGGAGAAAAAACATAATCGACATTATTCCAATTTAAAAAATCTGCGAATTTAAGATAAGATGCTTTGAAAAATTGAGTGATTGTATCAATGTCATGATGTTGTTGGTATTCAATCAGATATTCCATTAATTGTTTATCGAAATAACTATCTTTAGGAAATCGATCGTCAGTATCAAATGGCTGATCTGCAAAAGGATATGGCAAGACAAAGAAGGTTGGTCCTTCAAACTGATCATCACCAAACCAAAAGCCAAATTCAATCATTTCTTCATCAAAAGCTGCACGTTCAATAACCTTGCTATCATCTTCAAATGGTGCTGGTTGGTCTTTGACGATCATACAAGAAATATCAAAAGTCCCCCAAAATAAACCTGGTTTAGATTTTCTTACTCTTAGCCCATTAACGAAGTTTGCTTCAGCATGATAGGCGAATTTCATTAATGCTAATGCTTTTTTGGCAATTTTATCATCATAATGATGATGTTCTGTGTCATTTTCAAATGGTATCGGGTTTGCTACTTCTTGTGGTAAAGTATTGATTTTTAAATGAATATCTGACTGGTTTAACAGTTTTTCAATTTCGTTATAATAATATTGTATAGTTCTTCCATTTTTTAAGGTAATGTCATGCACGTTTTGATCAACGACGACTTCAATGTGGTGTTGTATCAGGTTAACGTTTAACGAAAATGTATGTGTTTCATAACTTAACATACCAGTTGAAAAGCCTTGGACATCTATATTTAGCGTCACGTGTGACCACTGGGGCTCTTGATAACTTGCTTCTAATTTATATTTACCTAATATCTGTGATAATAAATGTAGTGTGTCTTTTTCATTTTCCCAATCTTTAAAATTCATAATACGAATACCACCTCATATATTATTTGCTATAAATTTTATACCACAGAAACTAAAGTTGAAACACAATATAAAAATGCTTGTATCAAGTATATTAAAGTATCATTTGTTATAATGATACAATGATAAAGATATATGAACTAATCAAGTATGTGCTAAGTTGTAGTTCATTACAAAATGAATGTGAACGCAATGCTATTTTCTGAATAATCAAAATACAACTTGATATTGTCATGTATATTGTAAAATTAATCACCGAAATAAGGAGAGTAACCAATGAATAAAGCAGATTTAATTGCTCCAGAAACATATAATATAGTTAGCGAAATTGAAAAATATGCAAATGATCCGTCCAAAAAAGCGATTATTTTTAATGATCAAACTGGTAAAGAACGAGATATAACGTATAACCAACTGATAAAAAATGCAAACAAAATTGGTCATGTATTTTTAAAATATGGTCTGAAAAAAGGTGATAAATTATTAATCATGATGCCTCGTGCGATTGAGACATATGAAGTATATTTAGCCGCGTGGAAATTAGGTATTATCATTGTACCTAGTTCTGAAATGTTGCGTACTAAAGATTTACAATATCGTATAACACATGGTGAAATTAAGGCAGTTGTAGCCACAGGCGATAGTATCGAAGAGTTCAAAGGCGTTCAAGAATATGACTCATTACTTAAATTTATCGTTGGCAGTAAGGTTGATCATTGGATTAACGTTGAAGAAGCGCAAACTGATGCTTCAGATACACTTGATATAGAAGCAACTTCAAGAGAAGATATTGTTTTATTATCATATACATCAGGCACAACAGGTAATCCGAAAGCAGTGGTACATTCTCATGGTTGGGGCTATGCACATTTACAGATGGCTCCGAAGCATTGGTTAAGCATAACTGAAGATGATATCGTATGGGCGACAGCAGCACCGGGCTGGCAAAAATGGGTATGGAGTCCATTTTTATCAATCATGGGTTCAGGCGCAACGGCATTTGTTTATAATGGTAAATTTAATGCTGAGAAATACCTCGAATTACTAGAAACGTATCAAATCAATGTGCTTTGCTGTACGCCAACTGAATATCGTTTAATGGCAAAATCCCCTGATTTAACAAATTATAATTTGTCACATTTACATAGTGCTGTATCTGCTGGGGAACCATTAAATAGAGAAGTTGTTGATAAATTTCAACAAAACTTTAACTTAACTGTTAGAGACGGCTATGGCCAGACAGAAAGTACATTGTTAATCGGTTTCTTAAAGGATACAGAAGGACGTCCTGGATCAATGGGTAAAGCTATCCCAGGCAGTTATGTTACGGTTATCGATGAGGATGGTAATCCTGCACAACCCAATGAAATAGGCAATATTGCAGTGCCGTTAGACTTACCTGCTTTATTTAAAGGCTATTATAAAGATGAAGCACGTACTGCAAATCCACAAATTGGCGAGTACTTTATTACTGGTGATTTAGCAAAAATGGACGCGGACGGTTATTTCTGGTTTGAAGGTAGAAGAGATGATATTATCATTAGTTCTGGCTATACTATCGGACCATTTGAAGTAGAAGATTCATTGACAAAACATCCATACGTAAAAGAATGTGCAGTCGTAGCGAGTCCACATGAAATCAGAGGGAATATCGTCAAAGCTTTTGTCATCTTACAAGATAACGTTACAGGTGATGAAGCAGTTGTTAAGGAATTACAAAATTTCGTTAAACAAGACGTAGCACCTTATAAATATCCGAGAGCAATTGAATTTGTAGATGATTTACCTAAGACTAACTCAGGTAAAATTAGACGAATTGAATTAAGAGAAGCGGAAAAAGAAAAATATTTATAAATCAATGATGATTCATTTGAAAGCAAGCGCCTATCATACTGACAATAATAATGATGGGCGCTTGTTTTGTGTGTGAGTAGTGTTATATCAAAATAAAAACATGGAACCGAGTGTTCCATGTTTTTTAGCAAATATATGTATTATTGGAAACTTGCTCCTATTAAGGCAAATCCAATGGATACAATGATGTATGCAATTGCCCAAATAATTGAAGCTTTTTTAGACAAACGATTCGTCGCAAAGAGCATAATGCCAAATACATATGCGCTGATTAGTGTTTGTAAGTTAAATGCGCCTAACATTTGGTTGCCTTTATCAAAGACATTTAAGCTTGCAATATTATAATCAGTAGGAGATAAACCAGCAATCCATTGGATTAATGCAACAATTAAACCTACGATGCCAGTAATTATAGTAAAACTTAATGTTGCAGAAAAGATAGGTTTTGCGGTTGCATCAGATTTCATTATTTTAGAAATAACTAAAAAGATTAAAAATGTAATACCAATACCAAAAATGCCACCAATTAAACCAGCGATGATGCCACCAATTAAACCAATCGTTTGCATATTACCCATATCTTGAGCACTTGCACCTGCATCTTGATAAATTTCATTGTAATCGATAGATAATGCGCTAACAGTTGTTGAGAGTGCAATGACTACGATTGCAATGATTAATTTGAGTCCCCATTTAGGTTGTTCGCGTAATTTTGAAAAATGTTGTGCGAATGGTAAGTTAGAATTTTCCATGAATCCCTTGCCCCCTATATATATTATTTTCCAAAGCATAACATTACCTACAATATTTTAAAACACTTTTAAGAAAAATTTTAAATAAAATTAAAAAAATAAAATCTTTTCGATTACTATTGCTGATATTACAATATTGTTAGGTATATATTTATCAAAAAATATTGTATATAAAATAATGTTATGCATTATATTTTTTGTTGTGTGATTATGATAGTATCTAAAATGAATAATAATTTAAAGGAGTGTTTTAGCATTGAAGAAAAAGTGGATGTGGATTATCGGTGTTATTGTCGTTATCGTATTAATTGCAATTGCATTAATTTTAAGGCAAGCAAATAGTAGCTCAGATAAAAAGGATGGTTATGATACATATAAAGTGGAGAAAGAAAGTCCACTCAATTTAGAAGGTAAAGCTTCACCTAAATCAGTTAAAACATATAATAATAACAGTCAATTGGGAACGTACGTAAGTACACAAGTTGATGATGGTCAATCAGTTAAACAAGGTGATCCACTCATCAATTATGAAATTAATAATAATAAACGCCAGCAGTTAGTTGATAAAGTGGACAACGCCAAAGATGAAAATGAAAGAGCGGAAGCACAACAACAACTTAACCAGTATGATCGTCAAGTGAACGACAGTATTTATGCTGCTTTTGACGGTAAAATTGATATTCAAAATAGAGAAAATGTCTCTGATGGAGAGCCTATTCTACAACTTGTTGCAGATGAACCACAAATCAAAGCAACAGTGACTGAATTTGATCTAGGAAAGATTAAAGAAGGCGACAAAGTAGACGTTAAAGTAACAAGTACTGGTAAAAAAGGTAAAGGTGAAATCAAGAAAATTTCAGAGTTGCCAAAAAGTTATGAAGAAAGTTTAAGTAAATCTGGAGGCGGAGCAGCAGCTAGTTCAGGTAGTGAAGAAGACGGTGGTGCTCAAGCTTCTAATCCAGTTTCGGACCCAAGCGGTGGCAGTGACTCAGATTCATCTAAATATACAATCGTCATTAGCGATATAGATATTCCTGTACGTGCAGGTTATTCTATGGAAGTTGAAGTGCCATTAGATGCAATCAAGTTACCAAAATCAGTGTTAACTAAGGACAATAATGTTTTTGTACTAGGTAAAAACAATAAAGTTGAAAAACGTGATATTAAAATTGATAAAGTCAACGGTGAAATATTTGTAAAAGAGGGTCTGAAAAAAGGTGACAAACTAATTAAAAACCCTAAAAAATCTATGAATGATGGAGACAAAGTTGAGGTGTCATCATGATAGAACTTGTAGATATCAATAGACATTTCAAAAACGGTGATGAAGAAAATCACATTTTGAAAGACATCAATATCAACATTAAAGAAGGAGAATTCATAGCAATTATGGGGCCTTCAGGTTCTGGTAAAAGTACACTCATTAACATATTAGGTTTTATTGACCGTGGTTATGAAGGCGATTATTTGTTTAATAGCGAGAATTATAAAAAAAGTTCAGATAACGAATTGGCAGAAATTAGAAATAAAACAGTAGGGTTTGTTTTCCAAAACTTTAAATTAATTCAAAACAATACGATATTGGAAAATGTAAGTATTCCTTTAGTTTATGCAGGACTGGGGTCTCAAGCACGTAAAGAAAAAGTGATCAATACATTACACGATGTGGGACTATATGATAAAGAAAATTTAGTACCTAACAAATTATCAGGAGGGCAACAACAACGTGTAGCCATTGCTCGTGCAATCATCAATAACCCGAAATTTATCATTGCTGACGAACCTACAGGGGCACTTGATTCAAAAACGTCTGAAGATATTATTGATTTGTTTATGAAATTAAATAAAGAACATCGCACAACGATGATTCTCGTAACACATGATCGCAAAGTAGCGGATAAGGCAGATCGTATTATTCATATACTAGATGGTCGTGTACAAAGAGAAGAGGTGGTTGAATGAAGAATTTATCGAACATCATCGCCATTTCATTCAAATCCATTTTAAAGAATAAGCGACGTAATATTTTTACTATGATTGGTATCATCATTGGTATTGCTGCTGTTATTACGATTATGTCGTTAGGTAATGGGTTTAAACAAACAGCGTCAGAGCAATTTGAAGATACAGGAGCAGGCAAAGATTCTGCTACAGTAAACTATATGACGAGTAGTGGTGAAGGTGCGAAAGATAATCCTTTTAGCCAGTCAGATTTGGATATTGCTAAACAAGTGAATGGTGTTACAGATGCAAAAATCAAAGAAAGTGACGATCAAGGTTATTCTGCAAAAATGACAAATGCCCAGAAAAAAGGCGACGTTAGTATTTTAAAGAAAAAAGAAATGACGAGCCCAGAAAAAGGCAAAGGTTTTAATGAAGATGATAATGAACTAAATAAAAAAGTTGTTACCGTTGATGACAAAATTGCCAAAGATGTATTCAATAATGATGCGATAGGTAAAACATTATACATTGATAATCAAGGTTTCGAAGTTGTAGGCATTGTAAACGATGCGATGAACCCTTCAGCTGTTCATATGCCTTCCAATACATTTAATAGGTATATGGGGCAGTTAACGCAAGATTTTCCATCACTTCAATTATCATTAGTAGATGGCGCTGATAAGAAAGAAGTCGCTGACAAAGTCGCTAAAGAATTGAATAAAAAAGGTTCAGGCGCAGGCGATGGAAACTATAGTTATACAGATATGGAAGAATTCATGAAAAATATCAACAAAGTATTTGATGGTATTACTTACTTTGTAGCTGCTGTTGCAGGTATTTCACTATTTATCGCTGGTATTGGAGTTATGAATGTGATGTACATTTCAGTTACTGAGCGTACAGAAGAAATTGCGATACGTCGTGCATTTGGTGCAAAAGCGCGAGACATTGAAGTCCAATTCTTGGTAGAAAGTGTTGTACTTTGTGTGATTGGCGGTATCATAGGTCTAATCATAGGCATACTTGTCGCAAGTCTAGTAGATGCAGTAACACCAGATTATATTAAGAGTGCGGTTAGTCTAAGTTCAGTGCTCATTGCTGTAGGTGTTTCTACATTGATCGGTATCGTATTTGGTTGGATTCCAGCGCGTTCAGCTGCGAAGAAAGAATTGATTGATATAATTAAGTAGTATTTAAAAAAGATATAAAAAGAGCCATTCGCTTTTATAAAAAGGTTTCGTCATTTTATGCGATACAAGTTGGATACAAAAAACATAAACATTTATAGCTCAAGTATAAATATGACATGCAAAAGGCTGGGACAAAAGAATAGTCTCAGCCTTTTATCCCATTCAACCCTACTTCTTCTCGATGCAGTAGGGGTCTGCAGTCATTTTAAATACATCAGATTTCAATCTTGATTCACTACTTGTTTTAAAAATATGTTCATTCAGGAACAAAATTTATGTCTATCAGATGGAAACATGAAATTTATGAGATTTGCTAGTGTCGGCTTTTGAGATGCTTTGCCATCTAAATATAATTATCAGTTAATGTTTCCAGTAATTGTGCATTTAGATATATATTTAATTAAAAATAATAAAAATAAATATTTTCAGGAAATGTATTGTGTAAATTGGCTAGGTGTATTATGTTAATTTAGAAAGTGATTTCATGTAAAAGGTTAAGCTTTTATCAAAAAAGGGGGATTATTATGGAGTATTTGCTCAATGTACAAAATTTAAACAAGACTTACGTTGATTCAGATTTTAATTTAAATCAGATTAATCTATCGATTGAACCCAATACAGTGGTAGGGCTTGTTGGGAAAAATGGTTCTGGTAAATCTACGTTGATTAATACATTGGTGGGAAATAGATTTGCAGATGCTGGAGACATTCAATTTTTTGATACGCCGATTTCTCGTGAGGATTATGCGTATAAAGAGCATCTAGGCGTTGTATTTGATGATCTTCGACTGCCTAATAAACTTAATGCAAAGCAAATTAGTAAAGTATTTTCTAATATTTATCGCACATGGGATGAACAGCGTTTTTTTGAAATGCTGGAGAATTTTGAATTACCGAAAGAACGTCAGATTAAAACTTTTTCCCGTGGTATGAGCATGAAAATCTCAATATCTATTGCACTATCTCATGATAGTAAACTTTTAATTCTAGACGAGGCTACGGCAGGAATGGATGTTTCTGGACGTGAGGAAGTGTTAGAAATACTTGAAGATTTTGTTGATAAAGGTAATGGTATTTTAATTTCATCTCATATTTCGGAAGATATTGAGACGCTTGCAGATAAATTAGTATTTATGAAAAATGGGCGTATTTTATTACAAGAGCACAAAGATACATTATTAAATGATTATGGCATTGTTTCATTTGAAGAAGGAGAATTCGATGTTAATCACAGTAATGTTGTTGCGTATCGCATACATAAAGGTACAGGAAAAGCACTTGTAAATCAAAACAAAGATATAGATTTAGCACAGCCATTAAAAAATATTGATGATGCCACAAAGATATTAATGAGAGGAGAATTAGCATGAAAGGTTACTTAATGAGTTATTATTTTACAAATCAAAAATCAATTTACATATATTTATTGTTAAGTATTCCAATTTGTTTGTTTTTCTCTTTTACAAATCCAATAATGGCTAGTTTCATGCCTATGATATTTTTAGTATCACCAGCAACAGATAATTTAAAAAATGAAAAAGACTCAAAGTGGATGTATTTTGTTTCTACATTACCCTATAGCAGAAATACTTATGTGAGTAGTCATTTTGCATTTTATAGCTTATTAGCATTAACAGGTATGGTGGTATCACTTGTGATTAATGCAATTGTTGCGGGGAGTATAGTAAGTGGTGTGAATTCAGCGTTACTTGGTACAGGATTTATCGCGTTGTATTCGCTTATTTTCCCATTTACTTTTAAAATGGGGGCAGAAAAATCAAATGTCATATTTATGATTGTATCCATTATCGTAGTCATTTTATTCTTTGTTTACTATTTTGTAGGTATGGCCATATTATCTGGGACAGGTAATCTTATAGAAGAAATTAGTAAAAACTTGTGGTACGGTGGTATTTTTGCAGTGATTGGCTTAATTGTTATGGCGCTTTCATTTATTGCCTCGAAGCAAGCATTTAAGTATAAAGAGTTATAAACAACACGGCTTAACCTATTGTCTATCTTGACAAACACGAATAATCGTTATATCTTATTAATATTAAAAGTTAAAAATTCAAGCATACTTTTCTATGTTTTTCTACATAATTAAAGCTTTAGCAAGTTGTTAATAAAAGTATTGGCAAATTGAAAAAGTGAATAAATAGTGGTGGATATAAGGAATTGTATGTCTTACTGCATAAAATGTAGAATAAGCAAATTCTCAAATAAATGAATATATAATAGGTAGCAAAGCAAAACACTCGTCATAAGTGCGTTGTAATGAAGCCGACAATGATAATAAGTCAGTATGGATTTATTATTAATTGTCGGCTTTTTTTCGTGGAAAATGTAATTTTAAATCAAGTGTTGTATTACTATTATAAATTTAAATGTCGTATTACAGAAGGTAAGGTGATTGATCATGATTGACGCGCATATTTTTCTAACATTATTATTTCTAACTTTAACTATTTCAATTTTAAGTAGTGTCTTTTTCTTAATAAAAAAAGTACCGACTAAATATGCTCGAATACATATTTATATTGTAGCATTGCCAGCAATTGTAGCTAGCTTAGGTCTTATATTGTCACAGAAAAATATAGAGGTAGGTATATGGCGTTCTGACGTATTATCTTGGCTCATGGTTGGTTTTGTCCTCGTTATTGGTGTGATTATCCAACGTTACTGTATTCGTTATCTAGCTGGTGATAAGAGCTATAAAAAATACTTCACTTTATTTACTTTCACGACTACCTTTGCATCATTTGCTTGGTTAACTGCGGATATGAGAATGATGGTAATCAGTTGGGGATGTACACTATTAGGACTTACGATTTTAATCAGTTTAACAAGTGCCTGGAAAGTTACACGTGAGGCAGCAAAAGTTACAGGAAAATTATTCTTGTTAAGTTGGGTTGCGTTAATCAGTGCTGTTTTGTGGATTGGATTATCGACAGGTGAATGGCATTATTCTGTAGCCTTAAATGAAGCACATCTATCCATGATTAGTGGTTTGGCACAATTTGGCATTAATTTACTCATTGTACTAGCTGTTATGATTCCAGCGGCACAATGGCCGTTTCAACGTTGGTTAATTGAATCTGTAGCAGCACCTACACCGGTTTCTGCGATTATGCATGCTGGTATCGTTAATGCTGGCGGTATTATGTTAACCAGATTTTCAGGTATCTTTAGCGGTGATATGGCATCTATTGTTTTATTAATTTTTGCAAGTATTTCAGTATTACTCGGTGCAGGTATTAGTTTAGTCCATGTGGATTATAAAAGATTATTGGTCGGTTCTACAATAGGCCAAATGGGCTTCATGCTAATTCAATGTGCATTAGGTGCATATATTCCTGCGATCATTCACTTGATTTTACATGGCTTATTTAAAGCGACTTTGTTTCTACGTTCTGGGTCGGCAGTGCGTCATTTTAGTGTCCCGAGTCGTGCAAATGAAAGAATGTCTTATGTATGGATAGTCAGTGGTCGTATTTTAGCGTTTCTAATTGGATTAGGTTTTTGGTTGAGTGCACCAGAAGAAAGTTATCGTCTGGTAAGTGGTCTCATCTTAGCATGGTCCTTATCTGTCTCGTGGACACAGTTGGTAGCTTTTGGTGAAGGTAATTTCGGGCGTGTCATGGGTATGTCGATACTCATTGTTGTTGGTGCAGTTTATTTTGTGGTACATCATTATTTTTCAGATGCATTACATACTTTGACAATTCATAGCGTGCAGCCACCCGCTTTTATCGTTATTGCCGTAGCATTCATTTTATTGCTCGGTAGCTTAATTAGTACGTGGGTAGCACGTCACCGATCTTCTGTCGTATTTTCAATTTTGTATATGTGGATTGTTCGTTTAGGAGATGCAAAAATTGAAACGGTTGAACGTCATCCTAATTATTTAAAATCTTATTTGTCAAAAGGAGGACACTAAAATGGGGAAACATAAAGCAGTGACAAACCAAAGTCAACATAAAGATAATATCGATCAAATAATTGCTAAAGCGAGCCGAGTTATCGTTCCTTTATCACCTATTTCTGTGTTTGCCGCACGAAACCCTTGGTCAAATTTAGAACAGTATGCATTTCAAGATGTGGCGCAATGGTTAACAAATGTCCGTGACGTAGATATCTATCCTACAATGCATATGTTTGAACAAGCATATCAACGTGATGAAATTGATAAAGATATGATTGAATTTAAGTTACAAACATGGCTAAATCAATCGATGCTCTCGATAGATAGACAATTTGCTGAAAGATATGCTAGAGCAATGTTAGATTTGTCTAATATTGTAGACGTAACGCGTTATTCTGAAAACAAAAAACAAGTGAATCAATACAATGAAACAATAAATTTAGATGATGAAACTCATACAGTGCCATTAGTGAGCACCTATCTTATGGATAAAGATGGTAGACGATTGATAGATATTGTAGATTATCACGTCATTAAATGGTGCAAATTATATTTAGATGATGCACAATCCGGATGGACGATGCCTAACAGAGAAAAAGGTCTATTCTTTGCATGGCAACGTTTAGCACAACATGATCCAGCATTGACCAAGCAACAACGCGCACGGTTGAAAACACTGCCAAGTCAAGCTGAAGCGCTCATTCATATGGTCCTACAAAAGTTAGACATTGCTGAAGCACAGTATCAAACATATTTGGAAAATCATTTGCTATCATTACCTGGATGGGCTGGTATGATGCTATGGCAAGATGAACAAACGTCTAATGCTGATCAAATGTTATTGTCATATTTAGCTATTCGTCTTGGTATAGAATGGGCAATTGTTGAGCCATATTTACCCGTGAATTTACCAGAAAATTCAATAACATATGAATACGATGAATTAGCAGAGCATTGGCTTGATATTGGAATATTTACCAGTGAACAATGGCAACAATTATCTGAATCCGAAAAAAATGCTTATATAAATTTTGCATTACAATTTGAAAAACATGGTCGCAGACAAATTTTATTAACGGCTTGGGAAGCAACATATGAGCATCAATTAGAAGCGACCGTGACCACAAACCAAGATAATGAGCAAGAAAGCCAAAAGCCACAAGTACAAATGGCATTTTGTATAGATGTACGCTCGGAACCTTTTCGTCGACAAATAGAAGAGGCTGGTGCATTTGAGACAATCGGTGTTGCTGGGTTTTTTGGACTCCCCATTGTCAAAGAAGAACTGGGACAATCCCACAGTCACCCATCTTTACCTGTGATGAATCAACCGCAACATAAAATTAAAGAATACACGCATGAGCAAGAACCTACATCTTTTCGCCAGCATCAACACATACTCAAATCGATAACGTATACATTTAAAAAGATGAAACAAAATGCTTTACCGAGCTTACTTTTACCAGAACTAAGTGGCCCTTGGTTAACGCTTCAAATGTTTTCAAGAAGTTTCGCACCGAGACCTATCGGTAAATTGATACGAAAATTTTATGATGGTTGGTTACAAAAACCGAATGATACAACGTTATCATTAGATCATTGCAATATTAATGAAGAAGGTGTACCAGTTGGTTTTACAAATGAAGAAAAAGTGGACTATGTCCAACAAGCGTTGCGTTTAATGGGTTTGGAATTAGAGTTTTCCCCATTAATCGTATTGTGTGGACACGGCAGTCAAAGTGCGAATAATCATTATGCTTCTTCACTTGATTGTGGTGCATGTGGTGGTGCAGCTAGTGGTTTTAACGCGAAGGTATTAGCACAGCTTTGTAACTCGACTGAAGTTAGAACGGCATTAAATGAGCGAAGTATTGTCATTCCAGAAGACACTATCTTTGCGGCAGCGGAGCACCAAACATCTACAGATGAATTAAAATGGATATACGTACCAACAATGTCAAAAGCTGGACAAAATGCTTTAAATCAAATTCAAGCCGCAATGCCTGATATTACTTATCGCGCAAATGAACAACGATTGAAAGCATTACCAGACAATCACATCTTAAAACAAGACCCAATCAAAGAAGTACATCGCTTAACAAATGATTGGAGCGAGATTAGACCCGAATGGGGCTTAGCGAGAAACGCTTCATTTATTATAGGATCACGTGATTTAACCAAAAACAGCGACTTAAAAGGGCGCGCCTTTTTACACAATTATGATTGGGAACAAGATGATGATGGGAGCCTTTTAGCGAATATCATTAGCGGTCCAGCCACCGTGGCACAATGGATCAATCTACAGTATTATGCCTCAACTGTCGCACCTCATTATTATAGTAGCGGTAGTAAAACAACGCAGACTATTACGGCAGGTATAGGCGTTATGCAAGGTAATGCGAGCGATTTGTTGACGGGTCTACCTTGGCAATCTGTAATGTCGGCAGACAATAAAATGTATCATTCTCCGATTAGACTACTCATCGTCGTGCATGCGCCCAATGCTTATATTAAACAGCTATTAAATGAGCAACACGATTTTTATCAAAAGGTGCACAATGGTTGGGTTAAATTGGCAAGTATTGATGAATTTGGTGATTGGCAACATTGGTCAGTTGATTAACTTAAAAAACGTTTTTCTGATTTCTTAAAGGACAGAAGAAGTAAGCGATAGTTATATTATTTTCTGGGTAATTGCACATAACTATGGAGAAAAGTATATAAAAATGATAATGTTAGCATTATTAAATAATACGACAATTAATTTTGATTCTATGGGAGATGCATTCGACATGAAAACAACTAAAGGTACCTATGAGTCTGAAATCAGCAAAGCAATTACACAATGGGAAAAAGACTTCCTTGGTCGTGGTTCACTGTCTGTGAAAACTGATATTTTGCGTGATATGATTATTGTTAGTTTGCAGGGTGTGTTAACACAAGCTGAATATAAAGTTTGTGAGACACATGAAGGATTATTAACAATTAAACGCACCAGATCTAAGCTTGTAGAATCTGGTATAGAGGCACTTGATGAAATTGTTTTTTCAGTTACTGGTGAAGCAGTCAAAGGCTTTCATACTGATTTGAGTTCTAAAACAGGTGAACGTGTCATGATATTTAAACTATACAATAATCTTGAGAAAAAAATAGCCGAATAAAGAAAATGATTGATGAAAGTGATGACTAAAACTGAAAAATCCTTTATTTCAAGGTGTTTTTATAGTAATATGACTTACTGAGAAATAGAGAATCATAATTTTAAATTATGGTTCTTTTTCTTTTGTCTTTTTTAAATTACATAATTTAAATTTAATTAAACATGAAAATTATATAAACTATATTTAAAAATTGATAGTATAAAGAGAGTAATGATAGTATGATGGTTTCTGATTATCATCCTATAAATTGTAGTATGCTTTCTATGTAAATGAAATCAAATATATACTTCAAATGATCTGTGTATTTGTTTTACAAATTTAAAATTTAGTCGGAAGTTGGATGTGTTTAACAGTTTAAATAATTATAATAAAATGAGAAGAGTCTTTGACTAAGGGAGGAAATATGATTGGATCAAATAAAAAGTATTATGTATTCCTTAATAGAACCTTTAACTAAACCGGAAACATATCAAACGCTACTTTCAAATCTCATTATGATTGTGATATATATCATTGTAGCGTGGATAGTATTGCGTTTTATTAATAAAGGAATAGAGCAATTTTTCAAAATACAAAATAAAGGCAAAAAAGCGAATAAAAAACGTTCAGCAACATTAATATCATTAGTTCAAAATATCGTATCGTATGTGGTATGGTTTATAGTGTTAACAACCATTTTAAGCAAGTTTGGTATCAGTGTTGAAGGTATTATCGCAAGTGCTGGGGTTGTTGGTTTAGCAGTTGGTTTTGGTGCACAAACCGTTGTTAAAGATATTATCACTGGTTTCTTCATTATATTCGAAAATCAATTTGATGTAGGAGATTATGTTAAAATAAATAACGGTGGTACAACTGTTGCAGAAGGTACAGTTAAAGTCATAGGTTTAAGATCGACAAAAATAAATACAATTACAGGTGAATTAACGACATTACCAAACGGCAGTATGGGTGAGATTACAAATTATTCAGTGACCAATGGTGAAGCAATTGTCGAAATACCAGTTTCGGTAGAGGAAGATATTGATCAAGTAGAAAATGTACTCACAGATTATTTTCAATCTATACAAACAAATTATTATTTGTTTATCTCTACACCACAAGTCGTTGGTATCAATTCAATCAGTCGAGATGAAATTGTATTGAGTGTGTCTGCTGAAACAATTCCAGGTGAAGGTGCTTCCGGAGCGCGTATTTTAAGAAAAGAGATATTGAAATTGTTTAAGCAAAAAGAGATTAAAACACCTAAGCCGATGATGTTACAATATGACCCAAACCAACAAAATAACGCTTAAATATTCGGAGGAGTGACAGAATGACATCAAATTACGGTTTAAATGACATTGTAGAGATGAAAAAGCAACACGCCTGTGGTACGAATCGCTTTAAAATCATTCGTGTAGGCGCAGATATCCGAATAAAATGTGAAAATTGTCAAAGAAGCATTATGATTCCACGACAAACGTTTAATAAAAAACTGAAAAAAATATTAGTATCTCATCAAGATACTGAAAAATAAGGAGAATGAATAAATGGCTCTAACAGCAGGTATCGTTGGGCTTCCAAACGTAGGGAAGTCAACACTTTTCAATGCAATTACTAAAGCGGGTGCGCTCGCAGCGAATTATCCATTCGCAACGATTGACCCTAACGTAGGGATTGTTGAAGTTCCAGATCATAGATTAGATGTATTGACAGATATGGTACAACCCAAGAAAACAATACCAACAACTTTTGAATTTACTGATATTGCCGGTATTGTTAAAGGGGCTTCAAAAGGTGAAGGGTTAGGAAATAAATTCTTATCACATATTCGTGAAGTTGATGCGATTTGCCAAGTCGTACGTGCGTTTGATGATGATAATGTGACGCATGTTTCTGGTCGCGTTAATCCTATTGATGATATTGAAGTTATCAATATGGAACTTGTATTGGCAGATTTGGAATCAGTTGAGAAACGTCTACCAAAATTAGAAAAAATGGCAAGACAAAAAGATAAAGATGCTGTTAACGAAGTTCGCATTTTAACAAGAATTAAAGAAGCTTTAGAAGAAGGTAATCCAGTAAGAAGTTTAGATTTTACGGAAGAAGATCAAAAATATGTAAACCAAGCACAATTATTAACATCTAAAGAAATGTTATATATTGCTAATGTCGGAGAAGACGAAATTGGCGATGAAGATAATGAAAAAGTTCAAGCTATTCGTGAATATGCTGAAAAAGAAAGCTCAGAAGTCATTGTTATCAGTGCTAAGATTGAAGAAGAAATTGCTACATTGGATGATGATGATAGAGCAATGTTCTTAGAAGATTTAGGCATTGAAGAGCCTGGTTTAGATCGTTTAATTCGCACAACGTATGACTTATTAGGTTTGGCAACATACTTTACAGCAGGTGTACAAGAAGTACGTGCTTGGACATTCATAAAAGGTATGACAGCACCGCAATGTGCAGGGATTATTCATACTGACTTTGAACGTGGCTTCATACGTGCAGAAGTAACGAGCTACGATGATTATGTAGAATTTAATGGTGAAAATGGTGCTAAAGAAGCTGGAAAACAAAGATTAGAAGGTAAAGAATACATTATGAAAGATGGAGACATCGTTCACTTTAGATTTAATGTATAAAATAAAAGCTTACGTGTTACTTAATATGGTAACACGTAAGCTTTTTTCATAAATTTGGAAAGTAAGTATGCCGGGAGTCTTGAATGTTCATTTTGTTCTTAGATACATTTTCATTCAACTTAACTAGTAGTAGGTTAAAATTTTAACTATATATACTTCTTAATCCTTGATGTATGAATAAATACAAACGGTGATACGAATATTGGTTAAAGGTAAAAGTGACATGACATTAGTTGTACTAAGTTTTACTTATCAAAATAGCATTATGAATGCTGCGATGAAAAACTTAAGATGTAAACCATGATGTGTCTACACCAGGTCCCGTATAATTTGCGTCGACATTTTGGTTTAATTCAGGTGAAGCATAGCTATCTGTATATTGCCATAACACATGTTCTTGTGTTGGTTGCTCTTGGTTATAGTTAGCGAGCCAATAACCATCATATTGTCCCACTGATTCTGAAGCATGTTCTTTCATAAAGTTTTCATATGAATAAAATAAGATTTTTTTATCTCCAGCAAGGCTACGCATTTTGTCATACCAGGCAGTTGTACTTTCATCAGCGGTACCCGATGTCACAGTATTTTCTTCAAAATCATTGATATAAAAACTGGCTTTAGGTGCACGATTGTATAAAGTTTGCGCTTCATATCTGGCATCATCGGGATTTTCGTACATACTATAAGAATAAACGCCAAAGTCCAAGTTATACTTATCTAATAAATTTGAGTTATGTTCTAATGTTGCATCGACTTTTTCAGAACCATATTGTGCACGAATAATAATGAAATCATAATTTGCTTTTAAATCTTTGACTTGTTGTGCTGAAAGCTTACCTTGCCATTCGGAAATATCTAAGACCCTTTCACCAGTAGCGGTTGTATTGGCGTTTGAACGAAAGGCACTTTCTTGAGTTTCATTATTTTTTTCTTCAGGGTGTTTTTCAATATACTTTTGATAGCCATATCCCATGGTTCCTTTTTCGCTTGCTGTATTTTCAGTTGCATGTACAGTATTAAATGTTATTGTAGTTGCAAACAGGACACTCATGGACAGCAATCCTTTTTTAATAACTGAAGTCATATAAATCTCCTTTGATTAATTTTGAATTATGTAACCATGTCCTTTGATTTTAATGATATAAATCAAGAACGTATATGATATGCTATTAGAATTAAAATGATTTATCAAGTTTATCTGAAATAACTTTTAAATTTATTTATAATCATTTAAAAAAGAATATAATATTTTATGAGTTAGATGGAATATCGCGTGAAATTGAAGTTGTAGGATGCTGAGGTAATGAAATGTTTCATATGAAACATGAGATAAAAATGTCAATTTGAACGTCTGATAATCATTGTAAAATGTAAAGCTCTGTGCTATAATTCTTGATTGTGAGTAATGAAAATTATTCCTTGCTTACCACAAAGATGGTGAGCCGCATAGACCACAAGGAGGTGCAATTATAAAATGAGAACATATGAAGTTATGTACATCGTTCGTCCGAACATTGAAGAAGATGCTAAAAAAGCTGTCGTTGAACGTTTCAACGGTATCTTAGCTTCTCACGGATCAGAGGTTTTAGAAACTAAAGATTGGGGCAAACGTCGTTTAGCTTATGAAATTAATGATTTCAGTGAAGGTTACTACAACATCGTACGTATCCAAACTGAAGACAATGAAGCGACTGACGAATTCCAACGTTTAGCTAAAATCACAGACGATATCATCCGTTATATCGTAATTCGTGAAGACGAAGATAAGACAAGAAAATAATAAATGGGGGTCGTTTAAATGATAAATAGAGTTGTTTTAGTCGGTCGTTTAACGAAAGATCCAGAATATAGAACAACACCCTCAGGCGTGAGTGTTGCGACTTTTACTCTAGCAGTAAATCGTACGTTTACAAATGCGCAAGGGGAACGCGAAGCTGATTTCATTAACTGCGTTGTTTTTAGAAAACAAGCAGAAAATGTAAATAACTACTTATTCAAAGGTAGTCTAGCTGGCGTTGACGGTCGCATTCAATCACGTAGCTACGAAAACCAAGAAGGTCGTCGTATATTTGTAACTGAAGTTGTCTGTGATAGTGTTCAATTCCTTGAACCTAAAAACCAAAATCAGCGTCATGCTCAAGAAGGAAATAATAATTTCCAAAATTTTGGTGGACAACAATCCGGACAAAATACGTCTTCTTATCAAAACAATAACAACAATAATCCATCAAACAATAATCAATCAGATAACCCATTTGCAAATGCAAACGGCCCTATTGATATTAGTGATGATGATTTACCATTCTAATTATAATGAACGTATAAAACTAAAAAAATTTTAAAAGGAGGCAGTTACCATGGCAGGTGGACCAAGAAGAGGCGGACGTCGTCGTAAAAAAGTTTGTTATTTTACAGCAAACGGAATTACACACATCGACTATAAAGATACAGAATTATTAAAACGTTTTATCTCAGAACGCGGTAAAATTTTACCACGTCGTGTAACAGGTACTTCAGCTAAATATCAACGTATGTTGACTTTAGCTATTAAACGTGCACGTCATATGGCATTATTACCATATGTTAAAGAAGAACAATAATAGATATTGTATCTGAAAACCCCGTAGGCTAAGGCTTGCGGGGTATTTTTATATATTTTATATTTAAAAAATTCGCAAAAAATTCGCATAGTGTGAGAATTTAAGAAATTTTGAGTATAAAAAATACGCTCAAATTTGAGCGCATTAACTATGTTTTACTTGTTCTAGTTTATTCATCATATCTTTAGCCATTTGATTTGTAACAAAGGTGTATATCTCTAAAGTTGTTTTATAATCACTGTGACCAACTCTCTATATTGTATAGCTTTTAGGTTTATTCCTAACTGTGCAAGTGTAGATATATGTGTATGACGTAATGTGTGTGTTGTGACACGCTTGCTAATTGAACTAATGTCAGTAGCTTCTTTAATTATATTGTTCACCTTATTTAAGTCAATAGAGCTACAAGCAGTATTAGTAAATATATAACCTCTATCAATGAATTTATCATTCCACTGATTCTCTTTTTTATTTTCCAACATAAGTGTTTTTAATTAAATTAATACTTTGAGTTGTGAGTCCGATTGTTCTATAACTCTTACTTGTTTTAGTGGTTTCTTTAATGCCAAATGCTCCAGTTTCTTCATCAGTAACCCAGTTAATTGTGCCATCAATTTCTAATGTTTTATCCTGGACGTCTATATTGTCTGTCTTGATTGCTAGGAGTTCGCTAATACGCATACTGTTGTTAATTTGAAATTCTACTAATGCCTTAACTATTTCATAGTTACGCTTGCGCGTAGCGTGACTCTTATGCATAATTAGATAGTAAAAGCATTCAAGTAACTCTTTTACTTCACTATCTTCTAAATAGTATTTACGTTTAGCTTGTAATTCATCTTTAATTTCCCTTTATTATAATATTATTCCTTTTTATAATTATCTATAGGCACGCTATTTTTTTACTTGTTTTTGCTATCCGTTCTTAAAGTAAGTACTTGTTGTAAAACCATATTATAAAAAACGAATGTTACTTATTGGCTTAATGAAATCTTTTATGAATTATATATTTGATCTTTCGTTCAATAACAACATTAAGTTACCTGTGGCTCTACAGTCATTCAATGCATCGTGAGAAACTCCATCATCAAGATTGAAGTGTTCTTTTAATGTGACAAGTTTATGATTTGGTGTTTCGTTAATATATTTTCTAGAAAACTTCAAAGTATCAATGACTCTAAATTTATTATGATCAATATTGTATTTATAGAAATTATAGAGCAAAAACCTCATATCAAATGAAGCGTTGTGAGCAACAATGGTCTTGTTCGCAATGTACGCATGTAATTCTTCTAATAATTCTTTATTTAAACTAGGTTTGTCTTCTAAAAATTCGTTAGTGATACCAGTAATTTTTGTAATTCTTTTGCTAATTGGTTTGCTTGGTTTAAAGAATTGAGATTTTTCTTTAATTAATTTACCACCTTTAAACTCTGCTATACCATATTGTATAATCTCATTATCATCATATTTCAGTCCAGTTGTTTCAAAATCTAAGACTACAAAAGAATCTGTTAGCGTTCTTGCTTTAGTATAATTAAAATCTAATAATTTTGATGTAAGCTGTTCTGATTCGTTGGAAATATTTTTGTCTGCTAATGCTTCACTATGAATAGTTGGTTTTATTTTTGTTAATTTACTATATTTTGAATTTTTTAATTTGAATTTTGGTTTAGTATCGAACTCAGATTTGGTAACATTTGTAGATGGTAGGTTAGAATGAAAATTTTCGTGATTTTGTTGCTTCTTTTTGTAATTACTAGCATTAGAGTGTTTGTTATTTGTTGAAATAGTATTGTCAGAAGCGTTGTTTTTTGTTTTTGTTATAGAGTGCATTTTATGTAAGCGATAAGATCTTAAAAAACATAGTATTGACAAAGTGGAAAATACAATAATCATTAATACATCTATCCACGCATCTTTTGGTTTATCTTCAATAACTACTAATACTCCTCCTAAAACTAAAAATAAAAATAAAACGCCTATTATTAAGTAAATAATTTTCTTCATTCCACATTTCTCCTTCACTGTGTATTATTAATCTAATCCTATAATCAAGTATTATTGCTATTTAATTAAAATTTCACTATGCATCCTACAATCTTAAAATAGGACGTTCGTGTGAAAAGACACGTAGTAAATGGTTAATCCTTATTCTTTTTTCTCTCTTTAATGAACTCTTTAAAATACAAGTAACCATCGAGCATTGTACTTAATATGAAGCTTATTGCTTTAATTACTATACCTATAATGTACTCCACAGCGATACCCCTTTGTAAACGTAATAGGTATTATTATATTTTGCGTACGTATGATAGGACACAGTTATTGCTGCTATTCTTTTTTCTCATCGGCTTTCTTATCCTTGCGTCTAAACATCTTACTCAATAACTTTGATGTTTCCTGTTCAAATATGCTTACTATAGCTACAATTATATCTATTATTTTGATTATGATTCCTATAAGTATATCCATAATAACGCTCCTTTATGTAAGTAATGGGTACGATTTATTGGATTTTTGTTTGATCATTGAATTTTAAAATCCATAAAATTGAAGAGGTCAACAAAACTTTTCTAGCATTTTGTTAATTTACGAGCTAATGCACTAAAATGGAGCATCTGTCTATTATTAGAATATGACTAGATAACCAAAACACAAAAAGTCTGATTGCATTAGTAAAAAAAATAATAATTGACAATATCAAAAAATGTAAAAGCGCAAGTTTATCAAAATACCATTCCCAAAAAGTTGGTATTTATAGAAATATCTTGTTTAATCAGTAATAAGGTTTTAAAGTAACTTATTTAAAATAACTTAAGTAGATTGCAATAATAACGAAAATTACAGCAATAATACTATGCACCAATAAATTCCAATAGAATAACTTTTTAGTCATCGGTTTGAAGTTATTACGTTTTACCCGTCTATTATTTTCCCAACGATATATAGATGCCCAAAAGTAAGCGTATACAGGTATAACAATGATTCCTAATATTATCGCAACAGGTAAGCTCATTAATAATCACCTTTTTGTATAAGAATAGCATGGAAACAATTAATTGTTAACAATATATATAATGAATGTTAATTCTTGGAATTATATTGTGTGATAATACTGTTTAATGATTATAGTATTAGAGTTTTTATAAATTTTGGTGATTTATTGTTCATGCACAACAAAAAACTAAATTTTAAAGGGGTAAATAATAAGTGCATATACAAAATGTAAATTAAATAATACTGATAAGGTTATTCCAATATACCGCTCTTTTTTGTGAAGTTGTGCCAAATTGAAGGCGTATATTAGATATATTGTATAAATGTTGTTGGATGCTTTAATTTGATATTTACACTACCTTAATTGAATTTTGATTGTGATAAACTTATATTGAGAATGTTAATTTATATAGTAATTTGGGAGAAATATTATATAAAAGGAGATTTAACATTGAATAAGCAAATTAAAAAACTAGTAACTACTAGTGTAGCTACTGAGATTTTATCTGGTCCTGTATATTTTACTATTGATTTTAGTAAAGCGAATGCTGAAACTAGAAATGAAATAGATAAAGAAATGAATCAAAGAAAAGAGATTGGTGATGCACTCTTAAAAGAGATTGATAATAGTAGAAGTGATTTTAAAGATCCGGCAGTTGCTGACAGGCTAAAAGGCCAAGTGAAAAATTATAGAGATGGTATAGCGAATGGGTTAACCAATAATTTCGGTTTTAATAAACAATTGCATATGTTGTTACTAGAGCATTTATAGCAATTGTTTTATAGGTTTTACATATGAGTATTAACAAAAAAATTTATCTAATATTTTTAGTAATAACATTTATAATTTATATTTCTTTGCCAATTATTTTTGATGATAATTCTTTTAACATACGTTTATTTGCCATATTCCCATTATTATTTTTTGGTGCATTTTTATTTTCTTCTAACTCTAATAATAAAAAGTAATGATTTTATTCAATATTTCTTTGTACTAAGG